>CAYJBF010000030.1:0-9775 GCA_964368415.1 uncultured Acholeplasmataceae bacterium
GTGAACGTATAAATTGGATCTGTTGTATGACTACCACTGGCTTCTCTATACCATCTCATTTGCATAGATTGTGTGCCAATGATTGGCGCGGTTGTTGATGGTGTACCATAACGTACCGCCCATTGTTCACCTGCTGGACCAACCGCTTTTTCAGGTTGGTTATATGCTGTAGCTGCTGTAAAGTCAGGTGCTTCAAAGCCTGTTTCATAAACTACCACTTCAACATAACCTTCAGGGAACACTTCTACTTGAAATGCTTTGGTTAAAGATGTTGTATCAATAGTAATTGTAGCCGTTAATGTAACAATTGTTTTTGCCGTTGGAAGCGTAACGATACCAGCATTTGTGATAACGTCTGCGTTGCCACTTACCCAAGTGATGACAGAACCATTCGTTCCAGCTGCTGGTAATTTCATATCGCCAGCAACGGTGACTTTAGTCGGAATTACTAACGCTGCATGGTCAAGTGCTACTTTATCTTGATTGGTAAGATCAGCAACAACTACTTCTGTAGAATCTGTGAAATATAAGTAAGGTACATTGTTCCAAGCAAGTGGGTTAACGATGTCAACTTTCTTACCAACAACGATAGTTGCTAATAAAGCAGCTGCTTCTGTTGATAACGCTGTACGGCTATCCCACTTCATTTGAATAGTTGAACCATCTATTCTTTCAAAGGTAATGATAACATTATCATAAGTGTCTTTTTCGACTTTCTTAATAATTAGATTCGTAAATTCAACCAAACGGCCTTGGTAATCAATCATACCTTCAGCAGTAAGTGAAACGGCATCAACGTTAACTTCTTCAGGCATTGTGCCACCTTCAACGGCTTTAATTCTGCCAGTTAGTGGAGCAATTTGTCTTAAACCGTTATGTTCGTCACGTTTACCAATCACTTCAACTTGTTTGCCTAAGTTTGCTTTTAAGATAGCTAAAAGAGCTGCATCAGATGTGTAAACAGCAATACCAGCGTCTCCTTGTTGAATGAAATAAGTTCTGTAGAATTCGCTTGCTGTAACAACCCCGATAACTCTGATGACTTCATTGCCTGCTTCAAGCGCAACCACTTCTTCAACGGTTGAAAGTGGAACGATACCCACTTTAATGATGACTGCTATTGTGTCTGTTTCTGTGCCTTTTTTGATTGTAGCTGTCAATGTAACTGCGATTTGGTCTGTTGCGTGTGGTGTAACTACACCAGTTTCAGAGTTAATCACGTCTTCATTTGAGGATGACCAAACAATATCAGCACCAGATAATGTTGCTGGTAATTCAAAGGTCTTCCCTTCAATTTGAACTTGTGGGAACAATCCTGAAATTTGACTCTTCGCTGAGGCAACCATTTCTTTATCAGTTAATGGTACAACTGTAATATCGGCTTCATCACCTGTAAAGAGGAATGTGAAGATATTTCTATCGGTTCTTAGTGAATATAAGTAAACGACGAGTTTAACTTTTTGACCGTTAAATGCTCTTAATGCCGCAATATTAGATTGGTAATAAATCATTAATGCGTCTGTTGTAAATGGTGAGCTTGCCGCAGAGTTAACTTTACCATCAAATAATGGGTTAACTAAGAATACGTCATAGTTTCCACTACCTTGTACTAACACTTTAGCAGTGATTTCTATAGCTTCATATGGGAATCCATTTGCAGTAATTTCAGCTGCAGTAGGTAATGTTGCGATATAAGCTTCAACATCTAGTACTTCTTTTGGATCTGGTGTTTGTGCAACTGCCTCAGATGGTCTAGTAATGGTTGCATATTTGGTTACTGTTGTCCCATTAAATTGCCATGCACCAAAGTAGTAATCTACTAAACCGACGATATCATAAACGTTACCGGCTTTAATTGATGCCTTAGGTGCTCCTTTTGTAAACACAAAGAACAGGTCAGCGCCATCATAAATTAGATAACCATCCTTAGTAACACCAACCACAGTGACGCCTTTAACTTCAACGTAAGTATATGGTTTTTCAGGTAGGGCTTGGTTTGTTGTATATAATGCTTTAGCACCGGCAAAATCTGCCACTTCAACAGAAGGTTCAGCTGAAATAACAACCACTTCAAATTCTTTTTCATCTGAATAGCCTTCAAAGAACAATACCGCTGTTAATGTAACCGTTACGTTTTCAGCTTGACGGTTGACTTCACCATTACTACCGATGATATTTGGATTAGAAGAGATCCATGTTACTTCAACCCCTTCACTACCCGCTGTATCAGGTAGATCTAAGTCATCGACAACACCATCTGATGTTCCTTGTAATAAAAGAAGGTCTTTCGCGTCAGCGACTTTTGCTGATGCTGGTTTAATAGCAACTGCTTGTACAGTAACAACAAATTGTTTTTCTTCTTCGCCAACTTTAGCCGTTAGAACAACCGCTTGATCTTCTTGTCCCCATACTGGACGTGTAACTTTCCCAGTTACAGAAATAAGTGCAGGGTTGGTTGATGTCCAAGTGACTTGAATGCCTAGGACTTCAGTTGGTAACACAATATCTTCTTTCGTTGAATACGTGTCTTTTTCTTTATCGTAAAGTAAGAAGTCGCCATCTAAAGCAACCGCTGCCAACACTTCTAATGGAGTTGGGAGATCTTTAGCTTTAACGGTTATAGTAAAGTGTTTTATTTCTTCTACATTACCTAATTTTAATGTAGCGGTAAGTTTAACTGTAATATCAGCATCGCCTCTAACAACAACCCCTGCGGTTGAAACTACGTTAGGTTTATCAGAAACCCAAGATATAGTTATATCGCCAGATTTTGTAGGCAATGTTAAGTTACCTTTTACTGTCGTTGATGTTTCAGTGCCTGTATAGCCAATTTCTAGACTTTCTAAAGCTTCATCAACAAGTTTTTGATTGTTATCGCCGCAAGATGCTAAACCGATAACAGCAACAATCGCTACGACAAATGTGACGACTGTTTTTAAAAAACTGAATCTTTTAATCTTCATTTTCTTCCTCCTAGTTACTCACTAATTATTATACTCGCAAAACCAGGTAACATCAACTGATAACCGTCGTAATATTGTGTCACTGGTGCTGTAACCGAAAATACTGTGCCTACTTCAAATGTGTAAGATGGAACCAGTTGTGCTGTGTATTTATCCACGCGAATATTGACGGGATTGTTAAACGCGTCCACTGTCTCAACAGTATAGGCGTCTGTTGGACTATTGGATTGAGATAAAACAATCCTCTTGACAGTCAAATTATCTAACCGGACCACATTACCAACATAATCCCCCAACTGACTGCCATCAATTGAATGATGTGTCACCGGGTTACCGGTTGAAACTAAAATCATATTGTTCATCGAATAATTGGTTAATTGCTTCGAATCATTGTAATAAGCACCCACTAAGCCTTGAATAGTGACCTCATGACCAATTTGAAGTTCATTGGTCAATACCCCTAAGCCCACATAAACATAAATGCCGGCACCGTCTTGTTCTAAGAAAATCGAATGACTCACTTTAATGGTGACAATCCCTGTAACCATCACTTTAGATCCGACGTGATTCTCAAAGTTATCTAATAAATCAGCTATTGTGGTAGGTGTGCCTTCTTTTGAATAATCGTAATCTGGGTCTTCTTCACCATAAATTCGTTTCCCCGTTAATTGAGTTTCCGCTGCCGCCACGGTGAAAACATCACCATATTTTGTGGTTTCAGCAGATCTGCCAAAGGCATATGCTTGTTCAACGAGTTCTAGATTAAGCAAGCGGGTTTGCGAGTCTTTCACATACCAAACCCATGCCAAGTATCTGCCATTACCGTCTTGACGGTCGCCTTCTGCTTCTAAGATGATTTCATCAGCATTGTCTAAAATGTCTCTAACAAAGTTAGCTGCTTTAATGCCCCATGGATCATATTTAGAAGTCGCCTCAGGTGCATCAATACCCAAATATCGAACTGCGAATCTTAAACCCGTAACAGGGTCCTTAAAATTGGTCGTGTCGGCATCGGTATGGCTGGTAATCTCAACCACGCCAATTCCGTCGTTAATAAATGATTTGTTTTTATAACTGGATTGTAGTCTAAACGAATCCGTATGGTTGGTATCAAAGGGTGGAACAACCACGGATATTATTCTGACCTCCGTGGTGGATAAGCCACTATTTTGAGCCACATACGTTACCCGATACTCTCCGATTTGATAAAAATTCACTTCAGAAAGTGTTTCACCAGCGCTATCGGTAATACTCAAAATGTATAAATATTGACCAAACGGAATGACGTTTCCCTTATAATCCTTGGCTGTAATACCTGCTGTAATATCGAAAGTGGGTGGGTTACCCTGTACAGCGGCATAGACTGTAACATCCTCCGCACCGTAAATTAAAGGTGCGGATGGTTGTTCTACAGCAATCTCAACACGAATGGTTGTTGTTTTTGAAACTTGATCACCAATGTCGGCGCCGATGTATTTAATAAATGTACCCGGTGCGACAGCGTTGGTTTTTACTTCTCTAAAGGTGACATTCATCTCTAAACCATCGAACAGGGTTTGAATTTCTGCTTGGGTTTTACCACTTAAATCCGTGAGTATATAATCCTCTTCAAGTGGTGGATCTTGATTGTCACAACTCATTAAACTCAATCCAACTACTAGGATCGCTAGCAGAGATAAAACTTTTTTCAAATTAAGACCCACCTAAGTTTGCTTCACGATAAGCCTCGTCTAAGGCTGATTGGATGTTTCCGTCACCTAACATGATTCTTTCTAATGCGAGACCAACTTGGGTTCTTGCTCTAGATGAACCGATAAATGCAGGGTCAAAATACATATAATCTTTTTGAATGTATGCCGCGTTCGCGCTCATTGAAATGTATTTTTGGTTTTCAGTTGGGTTATTCAAGAAATCTTGATAAACTGTGGATTCATAACCACTGGTTCTGACTGGTAAATAACCTGTGTTCATTGCCCAGTCTACGGTGTTTTCAGTATTAATAATGTGTTTTAGGAATAACCATGAAGCTAATTGTTGTTGGTTGGTTCCTGTTTTCAATAAAGAAACGTTTGTTCCTTGTTGGATAACTGCTTTGTATTCAGACATTTCTCCATTATATGGAATTGGGGCAACCCCGATTTCAAATAAAGGTTGTTTTGTGGTTGGATCTTCTGGTGGTACGTTATAACGAATCCCTGCGCTTGAACCAATTGTGATAAATGTTTGTTGGTTAGTAAACGGTGTAGATGCGTATTGTTGATCCCAATATTCAGGCAGTGTAATAATGCCGTTATTGGTTTTTAAGAATTCCATTGCCACTTTGGTTGCCGCACTTGTTTGCCACAAGTATTGGCCCTTGAAGGTACCAAAGTCAATGCCTGTATAACCACCATTCCATTGTCTTGTGAATGTAATGAAGGCATTACCAGTTGAGTCATAGGACGCTGGAATAATCATCTTTTTCGCATCCGCAATCTTAACCGCTAATTGCGCTTCTGTATCTTTAGGGTTAGCCTTTCTAACAGCAGCTTCAGCGATTTGATCACCATAAGCTTTTAATTGTGGTGCCATCGCAATGACTTCTTGCCAAGTTGTTGGTACATCTAGCTCTAATGCATCAAAAGCTGTTTTGTTGTAAATCATAACTTCAGATGATTTATTGAATGGTAATGAATAGAATGTACCTGCTGCATCGTATTGACTGTTTTCTTCTAGGTAAGATTCAATAATGTCATCTAAGGCATCATCACCCTTTAAGCCCCAAATATCAGATTCAATATAAGAGTTTAGGTTAATCACTGCTTTACCGTTTAAGTATTCAGCCACATGGTCTGGATAAGCTTGAACTAAGTTTGGCATGGCATTCGCGGTAATCGCGTTAATCATGTTAGCCTTTAAAGTATCATAGTTACCAGCCCCAGCAGGAATGACAACCGTCACATTAGGGTAAATTTTCTTGAATGAATCGGCATACTTTTGTAATAATTTTTGGTTTTCTTCGCCCATCGCATGCCACAACGTAATGGTAATTGGTTCACTGGTTAATACTGGTGGAATTTCTGAAGATAAAACCACTAAGATAATGGATTTACTTGCTCTTAAACCAGCACTGTTGGTGACTCTAACCGTTAAATTATACGTACCAGGCGTGTCTAATAAATAAACCCCTGTTAATGTAATTTGTTCGGTCAAATTACCTTCTTCTGGGTCAGATGCTGTTACACCAGCAATTGGGTTAAAATCACCTGAGCCAATATAATAAGTTTGATTTTCTTTAACGCCCGTTAGTACAGGAGGTAAAGCCGTTGTCCCTGAGTCTTCTACGGTTAAATTAATCGTTACTTGCGTTTTATTATCGGCGCTATCTGTTAACGTTAAAATAATGGTATAAGTCCCTGGATAATTGAGGTCGTCTACGTCGAAACCACTAACAACAATATCATCTACCGAAATATCTTTATCTTCTCGGTCTGATACAGTGACCCCATCAAGTGGATTGTATGAGCCGCCTTTTTCGACGACCGGATTTAATTCTGCACCAATTATTTTTGGTGCTTCATCACGTTGTTTCGCACATGCTGAAATCATCAACACAGCGAATAAACCAATGAATACTGAAACTATTCTTTTCATTTTTTCCTCCTATATTTGATAGTTATTTATCTAAAACATATAAACACAAAAGGGATTACCCTTTGGTTCCACTTCTTCCAACACCTCTAATAATATATTTCTTCAATGAGAAGAATATGATTAGAAGCGGCACTGTAACTAATGCGGTAGCGGCAAGCTGGATGTTATAAACCGGTCTTGCGTCACTACCCACTCCGGTAACGAAACTGGTGGATCTTAATGCCACGGAGATTAACCAGTTTTCTTTACTTGGTGCTGCCAATTGTGGCCAGATATATGCATCCCATGCACCAATTGCAGATAAGATTGTGATGGTGATAATAGTTGGTCTTGCGATTGGTATCATCACTCTTGTCAAATATTTAAAATCTCCACAGCCATCCACTTGTGCTGCTTTATATAATGTTTCAGGGACTTGCTTAAATGATTGTCGCAAGAAGAAAATATAAAATACAGACGTCATGAATGGGAAGATTAAGGCTGCGAAACTGTCGTACCAGCCTAAATTTCTAACAGTAATATAGTTTGTAATGGTGTAAAGTTCACCTGGAATCATCATCGTCAACAACAAGATTGAGAAAATAAATTCTCTGCCTTTAAAATCAAGTCTTGAGAAGGCAAATGCTGCTAATATCGTTGTTGTTACAGTTCCAATCATCGATAAGATCCCAACGACAACCGTATTACCCATATATTTCCAGAAATCAAATCGCGTTAAGGCCACTTTAAAGTTAACCCAGTTCATTTCATCCAACCCAATAAAGAATCTTGGGTTTAAGGTGGTGGTTAATTCTTGGTTGCTTTTCAGTGCGGTTAATATCATCCAATAAAATGGTATGAATATGAACAAAGCCATCATTGTTAAGAATGTATAGGTAACGGCCAAACGAACGACTTTGGCAAACAGAGCTTTTCTTCCAAGTTTTTCTAAATCTTGTTGCGATTTAGAACCTTTAATCGCTTTAATATCCGCTTCTTTTATCTTTTTAGCTTCTTCTTTACCAAGTGTCTTTTTGTTTTCCCTGTATTTCTTATTGGCCTTCAATACCACTTTTATTTTATGGATTAATTTAATGGTTCCCTTTTTAATATCTTTTATCAACAGAATGAAACCTTGTTTTATGTTGTAATCACTAACAATCACCATTTGCTTATTCGCGATAATAAAGCGAATCACGCCACCAATAAAATTAAATGTAAACACTGATAATAACCCATAAAGGATTTGTGAACGGTAATCCCATTCATCCATTTCAATGTTTTCTTTGTTAGCAACACGTTTAGCATGCATGACGTTAGTTGGAATAAAGACTATCAAGTACCCAATAATAAGTGAAATTAAAATGTTTAAGGTTGCTGAGGATACCTTGATAAACCCAAACAGATGATACGTTGTATTAACAACATCGGTAATAACTTCTGGTTCCACTAAAATCACAAAGAAATAGATCACCGTCGTTAAATAAACTAGACTATACAAAATATCAACTACAGTCGCTATTAAATCTAACCGTTTAATATCTTTCGTTATGCGTTTCATAATAGCCTCCTAGTAATGGACACGTTTCTTACCCGCATAAAGCTGGATAAGCGTGAATATCAAGATAATGCCGAACAAGATAATCGCTGCGGCACTGGCATAGCTCATCATGCCATCTTGACCGGCCAGTGAAATATAGTCATAGACATAGAAGACAATTGTTTTTAGGTTAATGGATCCATTGGCTCCGGTTGTAATAATCCCTTGTGTATTGATGATCGCGACGACACTTGAATAGGTCTTAAATGCGCCAATCACAGAAGTAATTAAAATATAGAATATCATCGGACTAATCAGCGGAACCGTAATCCGCCAAAATGATTTTGCTTTAGAAGCGCCATCAATTTGAGCTGATTGATAATACTGTTTATCAATCCCTTGAATCCCCGCTAGGAAAACAATAATCTTGAAAGCTAAACCATTCCAAATGGAATAAATTAAAATAACACTCATCGCTGACCAATACGTTGCCCCAACTCCAATCCAAACAATGGGGTCTAACCCTATCCAAGTTAAGATTTGGTTGGCCAGCCCTAAATTGGACAGGTCATTACTATTTCCTTTAAACATAAACGCGAATACTAACCCAATCGCAATTGAATTGGTAACATAAGGTAAGAAGAAAATCGATTGGAAAAATCCCCTTAACGGTTTAATCGAATTTAATGCTACCGCAATCAACAACCCAACCAATATCGTTATGGGAACGCTGATTAACACAATCATAGCTGTATTATAGACCGCTTGACCAAAGTTGGCATGCTTTAAGACAGTAACATAGTTACCAATTAATGTGTAACCATCAAAATCGCCTCTTTGAATGTTATAACCTGTATAAAACGAGATTAAAAATGAGTTGATAATCGGATAAAACGTAAATATCCCTAATAGTATTAGTGCTGGTGCTAAATAGAAGATTGCCTTTAACCACGCCGGCCACTTCACAATAAATCCTAAATGAATTTTTGTTAAGAAGTTCTCAAACCGAACACCTAAGTGGTGTATTTTACTTCTAATTGACCAGACGATATTTTTTAATACGCTGGTTTCTTTCATAGAGCAACTTCACCGGTTTCCTTATCAAATAAATGAATTTTTCCTGGCTTAACGATTAACTTAATGGATTCTTTGCCGATGACTGAATCAGAATCCACTAGAGCTCTTAACTGCATATCGCCTATGATAAAATGAATCATCGTATCTCTACCAATATGTTTAATGTCATGGGTGTCAACCGCAATACCTGTGTCATCCACTCTAAAGTCTTCTGGTCTAATCCCAATATCATAAATGCCATCTTTGACTTTTGTTTCACCAATCACGGTGTCTTCAATCATAATCTTTTTGTTTTTAACTTGCCCAGTAATCATGTTAATGGGTGGGTTACCTAAGAATTTTGCAACAAAAGCATTTTTAGGATGGTTATACATCGCTTGAGGTGAATCCATTTGTTGTTCAACACCAAAATCCAAAACAACCATCGAGTCCGAAATGGACATGGCTTCTTCTTGGTCGTGAGTTACGAAAATAGTCGTAATCCCTGTTTCTCTTTGAATACGTTTAATTTCTTCTCTCATTTGTAAACGTAGTCTTGCGTCTAAGTTAGATAGTGGTTCATCTAACAATAACACTCTAGGCT
>CAYJBF010000031.1:0-3582 GCA_964368415.1 uncultured Acholeplasmataceae bacterium
GTCTATAATTTTCATTTGTTTTATATGCTATTTATATAAATATTGGGTTTTATAGAATGCAATTATTTTTTTATTAAATATTTTTTTATACATAAAAATAAAAGGTCCAGGCATAATTTTTAATAAATCATGTCTTCATAACTCGTATCTTCTTTTGATATTTCTAAGGATAGAATTGTGTCTAGTGGATACCATAGTGTATCCACTTTTAGTTGTCTTCTTACTAAATCTATTTTTTTAATTGAACCCGTAACATAAATAATACTTTCTTTTTTATACACATACATGGAGATAGACTTTTGAAATTTTAAAGCTGTTGATATTTGATAGTTCATTATTGCGAGTTGATCTTCTGATAAGATAGGTTTTTCAGATTTCAAACGCTTATTTTTAAGTTCATAAACCGCTTGTTTAAATCCCGTGAGTGCATCAAAAGGTAACCACTTTATTAAACCACGTTCAATATTATTAGGCATTATGACCACCTACCGAGGCTTCACGTTTACGCTTGGTTGAAGCTTCTAATAAAACAGTTGCTTTATCAATTGAGCTTGGACCATAAAAATCTTTAATTTCATCCACCGCACAATCCAATTGATATTCTAATTGTTCCGCTTGATAATCTTCAAACAAACTTAATTGTTGATTGGTTGTGGTTGTTAGATTAGAAGCCCCAATATGAATACGTCTAATTGGGTAATCTTCGACAAACGAATCAAATAAATGATATAGCGCTTCTAAGATTTTTTTTGGATTTGAAGTTTTATTATCTAATCGCATTTGTCTAGAAAAACCACCACCATATTCCTTAGAGTATCCAATACCTAAGCTAATGACCCAACACATTTTTTTATTTAATCGAAGTCGTCTTGCTAAATCATCGGTCATTTCACTAATAATTAACTTAGTATCTTGGTAGTTATAGTTTTTAAATAAAACTTGCCCTACAGAATAGCTTTGATGAACACTCTTTAATTCATGTTGATCTTGAATTTTTGATTCATCACGACCATTCGCATGATTATAAAGTTCGACCCCTATTATCCCAAAATATTTTTGAAGCTTTTTTGGATCATAATTAGCAAGCTCTCCAATTTCGTAAATACCTAACCGGTTTAGATTTTTCTCCATCCTCGGACCAATTCCCCACATTTTTGATAACGGTTTAACCGGCCATAGTTTTTCCTTAATATCATTTGTTGTCCACTGTGCAATAAAATCTTTCTTTGATTTTGATTCTAAATCTAAAGCCAATTTGGCAATTAACATATTTGGCCCAATTCCACAGGTTGCATATAGACCTAATCTTTCATGAATTGTTTTTAATATTTTTTGAGCTAAATCATAGGCGTTCATATTGTAATATTTTAAATACGAGGTGATATCCAAAAAAGCTTCATCAATAGAATAAACAAACAAATCCTCATCACTAATAAAATCTAAATAAACATCTAAAACTTTAGTAGAATATTCAATATACGTATTCATTCTGGGTTTAGCAAAGATAACATTATGAATCTTGTCAATCTCAAAAATTCGACATCTTGAAGGAACCCCTAAATTTTTCAAATAGGGCGAAACCGCTAAAACAATTGAACCGCCACCTCTAGATTCATCCGCAACAACTAAAGGCGTTAAAAAAGGGTTAAGGTCACGCAAAACACATTCTACACTGGCATAAAAACTTTTCAAATCAATACATAAGATTTGTCTTTCCATTCGAATTCCCCCTTTCTCAGTATGCCTATTATATCAAGTTTTTTGACAAAAAAAAGACTAATTCAAATGAAACTAATTAGTCTTTTTTTCATTAAAAATGATTTGTTTAAAAGGGGCGTTTGAACACCATTAAAACCGGTATTTATATAAATTGTAAAATCTAATTATTTGAAATTAATGCTTACTCCAAAAGCAGTTAAAATTGCAATAACAGCTATTACAATAAATATAATGCGCCATACTTTTCCTAACCCTTTTGCATATTGCCACCCTAACCAAATAACCACTAAAATTAAAATGATATTGGCAATTGTTGTGAATATGCCAAGGTTAACATTGACATCCATAAACCCTAAAATGATTTGTAATGTCCAAACAGCAGCACTTACAATAAGCGCCAGAAATGCCAACATGCTAGCCAATTTACTTTGATCTTTATTCATCTATAATTCCTCCTTAATTAAGTCTATTTTATCATAATTATATTTTATTTTTATAAAATAGACTTTCTATTAACCAACAAATAACTATTTGTGGGAAATTTGAGTAAAAAATAACGGGCTACTTTAGACTGCCCGTTATTATTAATTATATTTTATCGTCTTCCTCATCCTCAACATCAAAAGCAATGATTCGTTTTTTCTTACCTTCTGGAAACATAATGTAAAAAACTGGAATAATCATAAAAATAATCCAGCCTGGGTGCCATAAGCCCCAAATGAATCCCATCAATAAATAAGTTGCCGCTACAATAAGTGGAAATAACCCTCTAACAGCTGTTCTTGGTTTTAATAATGCTGGCATTAATGGGATGAGAATAAAGATAACCCAACCTGGATGCCATAATTCAAACTGAAATCCAATTAGTAAATAAGCCATTGTTACTAAAATTGGTGTTGCTGCAATCAAGCGATTTGCAAATGTATCGTATTTAGATCTTTTTCTAGCCATACATAATCCTCCAAATTATAAATAGTGTAACATATTTTTAACAAAATTTGTTGAATAACTTAGATTAATTCAACATAATCTTTAAATGCTTGCATTTCAGCGTATGTTTTTTTCTTAAAAACTTCTTTATCTACTGGTTTGTTTTCTGGAAATATAAATAAAACGTCCATTTTCCAAGTGGTAATTCCGTTTTCTTCAGTAAAATAATCTTTACATTCATTTCTTACAGAGCCTAAAGTGTATTCACGGGTTATTGAATTAGGCAAGTTATTTTCTAAGATAACCTCTGTCATTATCATCATCTCTTCATTATGTTTATAGCAAAGTTCAGTAACCGCCCCTTCCATAGGTGGTTTACTTTTTATGTGCACATGATGATCCAGTTTTGGTGCACCATAAAAACACATTTGATGGTAATCAAACATAATTCTTAAAACATCGCTAATAGGTTTATCTATGGTAATACTAAGCTCGTATGTAATTCTCATTTTTCTGGGAATGGAATGGCATCAAAACGCATGCCAACTGTATTATCAACTTTCATCGAAAATATAATACCTCTTGCTTCTGTGGTAACCCCATATTTTTGATTAATTGACTGCATCAAATCATATTTTTGAGATTCCAAACAAACAATCATTAATATATCTTTTTCTGGGTGGATTGTAATTCCAAAGAACTTTTGTTTTTCCGTAGAAAGTGAACTGCGTCCGTGTAAAACAGTCCCCCCTCTTGCTCCAGCTCGTCTTGCCTCATCCATAGCCTGATAGGCATATCCGTTATTACAAATATAAACAATCAAAGCTTTATCTTCCATATCTTATACCTCACTCCCCATTAAATGTTTAAAAGCTAACCAGTTTATCGAAGTTAAACTCATTGTAAATGCACTTCCGTGATGTTTTCTATCTA
>CAYJBF010000031.1:3682-9707 GCA_964368415.1 uncultured Acholeplasmataceae bacterium
TTAAAGTATCTAAAATAATTTTCTCATCGGAATCGTCGATTAAAGAAAATACAATTTCTTTCTTTGTATCCACCAGTGACAAATATTCCATCATGGTGTTAGAGGCAGTGCCTTGTCCTAAAAAGATTGCTGAAAAATCAACCTTACATTTAGAAATAAGATTGGTTACTTCATCTCCCCTCCCTCTTTGGACAATTGTGATTAGTAATTTCATAACACACCTCTATTATAAATAGTTATCCATTACTGTGTTACAAGTTAATTATCTCTTACATAACATCTTCATTACCTATAGTTTAACGGAAAAAATCTTTTTTTACAATCATACCATTATAAATATTCGTTTTTACACATTTATAAAAAAAACTCCGTGGTAGGAGTTTTATTGTTTTGGTTTTAAATTACTTGAATCAAAATTAATCCCTATACTATCCGCAACATCAATCGCAAAGATGACGCCTCTAGCTTCTGATGTTGCCCCGTATTGCTCATTAATAGCCTTCATGATAGCTTCTTTTTGATTTTGTAGACAGACAATTAACAACAGATCTTTTTCAGGATGTATTGTAACCCCAAAAAATGTTCTATGTTCACTGGTCAGTGAGCTTCTCCCATGAAGGATAGTGCCCCCACCAGCTCCAGCCGTTCTTGCTGCATCCATAGCAGCATAACCATAACCATGATTACATATATATACGATTAACTCTTTATTTTCCATTGTTCATCCCCTTTTCTAAAAGGTGCTCGTAAGCAAGCCTGTTTATAGCATTTAAATTTATTGTTAAAATTGATGCGGTATTATTAGTTGAGATTTGATATTCTTTTTCTAACCGGTCTAAAATAGGTTGTGTGTCACTATCTGCCACTAAGGAAAAAACTACATCCTTACTTCTGTCATTAAGAGAAAAATATTCCATCATGCTGGGTAATGCAGTCCCCGATCCATGAAAGTTGATTGAATAATCGACTTTAAATTCACCAATAATTTCCATAACGCGTTCACCTTGCCCACGTTGAATAACTGTTATTAGAAGTTTCATTCTGTTACCCCGCTTAAATCCATAATATCATCAATACCTTTATAGTCTTCTACAACCTCTTGTTTGCGTGCATACACAATACCTAATACTTGAATACTAATCACTGGAGCCATAGAGGCTAATACCACAAGCCCATAAGCATTGGTTAAGACATCCACATCAAGTGCAATAGCTGCTCCAATTGCAAACGGCATTAAAAATGCTGTAGTCATTGCACCTGTGACTGCACTACCTGAGTCAAACCCAATGGCAGAAAACATTTTTGGTGTAAAAAACATTAAAACCAAAGCTAAAACATAACCTGGTATTACAAACCATAATAAATTAATTTGAGTCACAATGCGAATCATTGAAAGAATTAATGCTACAGCAACACCAATTGAGATTGCCCCTAACATTAATTTGCTTGAGATAGCGCCCGCAGTAACTTCTTCAACTTGTTTGTTAACAGCAATAACAGAGGGCTCTGGTGCGGCAACTAACAACCCTAAAACAGCCCCTACAAGAATTAATAAGAGGGCATTGTTCGCAAAATACCCACCAATTAATGTGCCCATTACTGAGAATGCACCATTTGCACCAGTTAAGAATAATACTAAACCTACATAAGTATACACGAAAGCAATTAATATTTTAATTACTTTTTGTTTTTGATATCTAAAGTCAATAATTTGGAAAAATACAAAGAATGCAATAAATGGTAATATCGCTATTGCCATATCTTTTGTATATTGCACTAAGTATTCTGACAATGTTGGTGATACGGTAGCCAAATTCATGGCATCAGGTGAAATATCTCTGAAAAATAACCCTAATATCAGAATCGCAAATATGGGTCCAGTAACCGTGATACCAACCAACCCAAACGAGTCTTGATCACTGGCTTTGTCGCCTCTAGCTCTACTAATACCATACGCCAAACTCATAATAAATGGAACACTAAGTGGTCCGCTTGCAAACCCTCCCGCATCAAATGCCAAAGGTATAAATGATGGATTAATTTGATTAACTACAAGTGCTAAAATAAACACTAAAGTATAAAGAATGATTAATAAGGTTCTAAAAGATATATTAAATAGGATTCTTAACAATCCAACTGTTAAAAATAATCCTACACCAATTGCTATTGTATATACTAATAACATTTCTGGTTGTATCGCAATGCTTAATTGATCCGCTAGTACTCTAGCACTAGGTTCGGCTACAATAATTAAAAAGCCAAGCATAAATGCGACAATAATAAAAATCGCCAGGTTTCTTTTCTTTACAATATACCTACCGATATCTTCTGCAATAACACTGGTTGACTCAAATGCTCCCAGTTGAAATAAGGCTAATCCTACCACTAATAACAACGCCCCAAGTAAGAACATCAACATGACTGAAGTTTCTACTTTCATATAAAATCCTAAGAGAATTAATACCGCTGTTACAGGTAAGACAGACTTAAATGATTCAATTAATTTGTCTAAAAAAGCTTTATACATATTTCACCTTCGTTTTCGTTTTACCAACCTTCATTTTAACGTAAAACCCATTAATAATCAAGTAATGTATTCATTAAGCGTTTTCAGTTAAGATAAAGTGATTGTTGCGATGTTTATTTTTTTATACATCTATTTACCAAGTTAAAAAAGTCAATTTTTAAACTTTCAAGTGTTATCTAACAAATTCATTGTTTTTTTTGTATAATAAGATGGGTGATAAAATGAAAATCAATATATTATTGTTAATAAAAATGACCTTAGGTTTTATAATCGGCTTTTTGATTGCTGAAGCTTTTTCTTTAAACTATGTTTATACCGCAGGGGTTATTGCGGTATTATCTTTAGAACCCACTAGAAAGAGATCAATGGAAATTGGATTCATTCGTATTATTGATTCGTTGATTGCTTTAGGGTTAGCATTTTTAGTCTTCTATTTTATGGGATTTAATATAGGGAGTTTATTTGTCTTTATCCTTATCTTTGTACCCATAAGCTATTTTACTTACGTGGATAGAGGCATTGTAGTTTCATTGGTTTTAGTCTCACAAATCTTTCTAGAACAAGATGTCTCCTTTGGTTTAAATGCTTTTTATATATTAATCATCGGGATTGGGGTTGCTTTTATTTTAAACCTATATATGCCTAATTTAAGTAAAAAAATAAAATTAGAAATTAATACGATTGATAAGAGTGTTGAAAAAACAATCTTAGCGATTGGTCGTAACCAAAATCCATCCTTTGATGAATTAGATTATCTTATAAAATCCGCAAACGAAAACATTCAAGAAGAACTTGAAAATAATAATTTAGAAGCACTAATTGATCGTCTAAGATATGTTGAAATGCGTAAAGAACAAACACTTATTTTAAAACGTATTAACGAAACTCTAATTGCCGTGAGTCCTTTAGAAGAAAAAAATATTATACTAAATTATTTAAATGCCTTTGAAGGACATATTGGAGAATCTAATTATGCTGTCCATCTTAAAGATAAACTAGATGAATTATTAAATTACTTTAAATCAACTAATTTACCAGAAACTAGAGACTTATTTGAAGCAAGAGCACAACTATATCATGTATTACTTGAAATGCATCAGTTTTTACAACTAAAACTAAACTATCATGAGTTAAAAAAACACGGAAAATAAATTCCGTGTTTTTTATAAATAAATATATTATTCAGTTAATGTTCTCGCGTGTGCAATAAAAGTCATATGGTCAGCAGCACGTTCTAAGTTTGATACTAAGTTAACTAGTACCGGACTATTATTAGCAGAGCATGTGCCTTCATTTAATCTTCGAATATGACTTTCGATAATTTCTTTACGCATTCTATCGACATCTTCTTCTAATTCATCTACTAAATGTAATTCTTCTTCTGAATTTAATTCAAAAGTTTTCATAGATACTCTAAATAAAGCATTCACTTTATCCATCATATTGTTTAAATCTTCAGTTGCAGTATCGCTGAATGTTAATTTTTCATAGACATAAGTATCTGTATATTTAGTGAAATTATCAGATAAGTCTCCAATTCTCTCTAAATCATTGATAACGCTGTATAATGTGGAAAGTTCTTTTTTCTCTTCTTCATTCAGTTCTTCGCCTGAAAGTTTAACCAAATATTGTACTATTTGTTTATTAATCTGATTAATGTTGGCTATTTTTTCTTGGATTGTTTCTTTACAATTTACATCCTTATTAATGAATGCATCGTAAGCATTGTTTAGACTTTCAATGGCTAAATCAGACATAATACCAACTTCTTTTCTTAATTGATGTAATGCTAAACTTGGCGTGCCTAACAATCTTTCATCAAGAACAACAATTCTTCTACTATTGTCATCTTTATCTGGAATTAATCTCTTACTTAGGTTCACAAAATGTTGAGAGAATGGTAAGAATAGTGCTGCACATATTACGTTGAAGAACGTATGGAACATAGCAATTTGAGTTGCTTCAAGGTGAAAATATCTGGCAAATAAATCATCTTTGAAGTTTGGCCAAACAAATAAAATAATCATAAAGATTACAGATCCTAAGACATTAAAGATTAAGTGAATGAATGCTGCTCTTTTAGCGTTTGTATTCGCTCCCACAGATGACAACATTGCAGTAACACAAGTTCCAATATTAGATCCAAGGATAACAAAAAGGACATCATTCCCACCATTACCTATTACAATTCCAGCTACCGCTAGTGAAATTACAATTGATGTAACAGCGCTACTACTTTGGAAAATGGCTGTTAACCCTGCACCAATTAACAGCAACATTAAAGGATTTGTTATACTTGATAATAAATCAACCACAAAAGAATCGTTTCTAAATGAACTCATTGCTGAACCAAGTAAATGTAACCCTACAAAGACAAGCCCTAGGCCACAAAGCACTTTACCAATAGTCCTGATCTTTTCTTTATTCGCTAACATAACCACAAACGAACCAATAAATACAGTAATCATCGCAAATATAACAAAATCAAAACTTTGTAAGGAAGCAACATGACCCGTAATCGTGGTTCCAATATTTGCACCCATAATCATGGTAGTTGCTTGTAACAATGTAATCATACCGGCATTTACCAATCCCACAATCATTACCGTGGTTAAACTACTAGATTGAACAATTGCAGTTGTCCCAGCACCAATACCAAGTCCAACTAACTTCTTCTCTGATGTTTTATTAAAAATAGCCTCTAACTTTGTATTGGCTAATTTCTTCATATTGTCAGATAACATTGCCATACCAATGAGTAATGTTCCAACTCCACCAAATAAAATCAATAACCCCTCAATATATTCCATGAATTGTACCTCATTCCAATTAATTTTACACAATTTTTATAATTATTGATAGTCCTTTTTTGATGAACCATTTACAATAAAAAAAAACGAACTTTATAAAGGTTCGTTTTTAATGTTTAATTCTTATTTAGCTTGTTTTATTTCATCAATATATTTTTTAATCTCTTTATAAGTATCATAAGGATTTTCTATTGATGTAAAGGCAAATACTTCTGTTGTATTAGTTGGGTTAATAGGTCTTGCCATTGAACCAAATTTTATATTTCCAGTATTTTTATTTAAGATTTTATCTAAAACGTTTACAGAAACATCAATCGCCCCTATCATATCAATATCTAAAGATTTATAATCAACCCCAATAATGCCATTTCTAATAATCATTCTTTTGTTAGTATACGCGTATATACGCTTGTTGTAATAGAGTTTAAGACCAATTAGATCAATTATACCTATCAATAACCATCCACCAGCAATCAAACTGATATAAATCTCTGGAACAGGAATATCTGGGTCTTCCATAACAGATAATAATACAATAAAAAATATCCCAACTAAAAGTAAAATAAACAAAAACAAATAATTTGAAAAATAAAGTTTAAATTTATTCGGTTTAAACGCTTTAACAATCTTTTCATTCTCACCTAATATATGATCAAAATTATCAATCATTTTATCACCTCTTTAATCT
>CAYJBF010000032.1:0-9476 GCA_964368415.1 uncultured Acholeplasmataceae bacterium
CACTTTTATAATTCTATTTAATTTTAACATTTTATAAGCAAAAAAATAAGACTTATATTAAGTCTCATTTATTGTATAGATAATTTTTTCGTGATATTTATCCTTTTTTCTTAAAATAATGGAATTAAAGTTTTCATGATTTATTGCATCAGGCTCATATTGAGGTTCTAGTGCAATACCAAAATGATAATCAAACTTTCTATCTAAAAATGGTTGACTTAAAAGATTGTTACCACTAAAAATTTGAATTCCTGGATATGATGTCTCAATTTTTAATGATTTATTCCCATAAGATAAAACTACTTCTCTAAGATTGTTATTAAATAAAAATGCATGATCTAATCCATTTGTCTTAATTTGAATTCCTGGATTTAAAATTATATCTCTTAATTTTTTTTCTTTCCTTAAATCAAATTGTGTATTAGATACATCAATTAATTTACCAGTTGGAACTAAATTTGTGTCTGTTTCTAATACATAATCTGCTGATACTTCTAAATTATGATTTAAAATATTATTTTCATTACTTAAATTAAAATATGCATGATTTGTAATATTTAAAATTGTATCTTCCTCAGTCGTTGCATCATAAGTAATAATCATTTGATTCTTATTTAATTCATAAGTTACCAATATTTCTACATTACCAGGATAACCATCATCTACTTGTTTACAATCAATCTTAAAAACAATCTTTTCAGGTTCATGACTTAACACTGTAAATTCTCTTGCAAAAAGACCCTTAGAACCTCCATGACCATGATTATTACCATGAAAATTTTGTTCTAATTGGTATGTCTTATTGTTTAAAGTAAACTTTCCACCTTTAATTCGGTTTGTAACCCTGCCTATGGTAGATGATAAATAGCCCGATTCTGCATTTTTATAATCCTCATAATTTAAGTTTGTAATTACAATATTTCTTCTATCTTTAAATGTTTCCCATTTATAAATTGCAGCACCTAAGGTAATTAATGTAACTTTTTGATAATAATTTTCAATTGTATAATAACTCACCTTATCTATCCTTCTTATTAATTTCATAAAGAAGGAAGCCTATTTTAGGCTTCCAACTCTATTTAATTATTTTTATTTAAATTTGCTAAAATCAATATTACTAAATGTAGTGTTTGATTCTTTTTTATAGCCTGATTTGAAAATTAAATCATAAGTATGTTGTGGGCTTGAAGCTAATAATGTATCAATTGCAGTATAAGCAGTTGGAACATTATCAATTTTTGGACCGCCAGTTAATCCTGTTAATCCATCAACACCATCAACAATGTTTTTAGCGATTTTTACTGAATCTACAGATAATTTTTGTGTATCTTTAAATACAGTCATTGTTTGAACGCCTTGCCCTTTAACTGGATCACCCATTAAGCTTGCTACTGTAACGTCTGAAGCATCTTGACCTGTTGTATAATATCGTTCATAATTATGAGCACTATCAGCAAATACTAAACGAATTGCAGCAGATGTATCATCATTTGGTGCTAATACATAAATATCATCACTTTTTGGTGTTAAGTTTGCAACTAAAGCTTCTGCTAATGTTTTTGCAGTTCCTGCATTCCAGTCTGTATCAACAATTTGCATTGCAGCTTGTAATGCATTTTTAGCAGCATCATTAAATGTTGCTTCTGTATATAATGCTAAATTTTCAACTTGAGCTTTATTTGGAGTAACAATGTTAAATAAATCTAAGTTGGGTTGAATCATTTCCATTGCACCACCAAAGAAATATGTTGCATTTGGCCAGTCAGCTGTTCTACCTGCAAAGATTGCTAGGTCAACTTTATTTTCTGCTGTTGCCCCATTTGCTTTAGCCATATCAACTAAGTGTTTACCTTGTGCTTTTCCAACTTCCCAACTGTTAAATGTTGTATAGAAGTCTGCTATTGAACCTGTTCCTTTAGCCATACGGTCGTGAGCAATTAATTTAACTCCCGCTTCGTTTGCTGCTTGTGCTGCACCTGCACCTGATCCGTGTGCTGTTAAGATAATAACTTTAGCACCTCTAGCGATTAATGCCTCAACGTTAGTTTTCTCTTTAGCTTCATCGCCTTCAGAGAATAGTATTTCATATTCATACCCTTCACCAAGTTTATCTAACTCAGCCTTAATGAACGCACCATCTTGGTTTGCCCATCTTTCTTCAGATGCATCTGGTAAAACAACACCTATTTTAATAGATTTCTTACCATTACATGCTGCTAATGCTACTAAAAGCACTGCCGTAACTATTAAAACAAAACTTTTTTTCATTTCCTTCTCCTTTTTATTTTTAGTGTTTTTAACACTTTTTTTAACTATATTAAATATATTGTTCTTCTTTGGCGTTTCTAATTTTATCTTTAATATTATTATAAACACCCTCTACACGTGTAAACTCATTTTCAAAATGAATTAACTCTGTACTATCTTCTTTTCTTGCTAGTCTTACATTAGCAAGAGCCTCTTTATAATCAATCTTAGCTTGTTCAAACTCTTCTTTTAAATCTTGTGTAGCAAAATGAACACCAACTAAATCAATTGCTTTAGCGTTTCTTGTGTAAATATCAAAAATAACTGCTAATACTAATACTCCACCAGTAACAATTGGTTCAATATTTGAACTAACACCAGCTAGTGCCATTCCATTTCTAAGCGACATAATAACAATCGCTCCAATTACTGAGTTAATAACTTTACCAACTCCACCTTGCGTACTAGTTCCACCAATGTAACATGCAGCAATTGCATATAATTCCCATGATAAACCATGTTGAGGTGAAGAATTCTGAACGTTAGAAACATACATAATACCAGCAATTAGCGATAAAACTCCCATTGATAAGAATACAAACATAATAATTTTTTTAACGCTAATACCCGATAATTCTGCCGCTTCTGGATTTCCACCAACTGCATATATTCTTCTACCAATAACTGTTTTAGTTGTTAGTAAGAAATAAATAGCTGTTACAACAATTGTAATAAGTAATAAATATGAAATACCGCGATAACTTGCTAAATTATAAAATACAAATCCGGTAATTCCAACTAAAGCAATTTGTTTTGTAATATAAATTGATAAGTCTTCACTTTTAATTTCCAATTTCTTTTCTTTTATACGTTTTGAAATTCCTGCATATAAAATTAATATAATTGTTAATACCCCTAAAATTAAAGCAAGTAAATTAAAGTCCCCTACTTTATAAGTTGATAGGTATCCAATACCAATTTTTTGGAAAAATGCATTTACTACTGGAATTGTTCTATTATTAGTTTTTGTCATTAACATTCCTTTGAAAATAAACATTGATCCTAAAGTAACAACATATGCTGGAACTTTTACTTTAGCCACTAAGAAACCTTTGACAAACCCAATCGCTAAGGCGACCGCTAAGCTAATTAATAATGCTAATACTACTGGTTGGTTTTGTTGCTCAACTGCAACAACTACGTATGCACCCATAAATGCTCCTAGATAACCAACTGATAAGTCAATCTGTCTAGTAACAAGAATTAAAGTCATACCAACTGCTAATACTGCTACATAGGCTGTTTGATTTAAAAGGTTAGTAAAGTTTACTGCCCCTAAAAAAGTTCCACCTGTCATAACAGTAAACACTAAGAAAATTGCTAATAATGCAATATACATCCCATAGTCTCTAATATTTGATCTAAGTATAGAAACCAGTTTCAATATATACTTATATACTGGATTAATTTGTTTCATAATACACCTCTTATAATGTTGCCTTTTCCATGATTTTTTCTGCCGTGGCTTCTTCTATGTCAAATTCAGCTGTTTGAACTCCATCAGAAATGACATATATTCTATCACTCATACCAAGAATTTCTGGTAACTCTGATGAAATAATTAAAATTGCCATTCCTCTTGAAACCAAGTCATTTATTATTGTATAAATTTCAAATTTTGCTCCAACGTCAATACCTCTAGTTGGCTCGTCTAATATGAGTATTTGAGGTTCTGAAAATAGCCATTTACTAACTTGAACCTTTTGTTGATTACCACCACTTAAATTTTTAACAGTCTGTAATATCGATGGTGTTCTAATACCTAATTCTTTAACATATTTTTCGGCCTGAATTGCTTGATCTTCAAAATTTAATAAACCATGTTTTGAAATTTTATTAAGAGCTGCCAATGTAATATTTTGACTTATTGTTTCAGATAAAATTAAACCATTACTTTTTCTATCTTCTGAAACATATGCAATACCTTGTTTTATTGCTTTTTCTGGTGTATCAAGTTTTACTTTCTTATCATTAACAATTATCCCACCACTAAGTTTATATTCACCTGGATTACCAAAAATAGCATGTGCAAGTTCAGTTCTCCCTGCTCCCATTAAACCAGCTATTCCTACTACTTCACCTTTTCTTACTTTAATATTTGAATCTCTAACAACATAGCGATTCCTTTTATTATCAAAAGCATTTAAGTGAATTGTTTCTAAAGCAACTTCGCCACCTTTAAACTTTGGTCGTTTAGGATAAATATCGTCGATCTCACGACCAACCATGTTTTTAATGATTTCCTGCTCATTAATTTGATCGCGATTCATTCTTGTAATAACTTCTCCATCTCTTAATACAGTAAGTGAGTCTGCGCTTGCTTCTACTTCTTTTAATTTATGAGAAATCATAATCGAAGTAATACCTTGTTTTTTTAAATTAACTAACAAATTTAATAAATTTTCACTATCATCTTCATTTAACGCTGCTGTTGGTTCATCTAAAATTAATAATTTAACTTCTTGACTTAATGCTTTAGCAATTTCAATAAGTTGTTGTTTACCAACCCCTAATGTTCCAACTAAATCATAAATATCAACATCTAATCCAACAATATTTAAATATTTCTTTGCCTGTCTTTTTGTTTCATCCCAATCAATTAGACCATTTCTCATTATTTCATGACCCATAAAAATATTTTCATAAACTGTTAGTTCTGGAAATAATGCTAATTCTTGATTGATAATAACAATTCCCGCTTTAACGGAATCTTTTATTCCATTAAAATTTGCAATTTTATCTTCAAAAACAATATCTCCTACGTAACTTCCAGTTGGATATATACCACTCAATACTTTCATGAGTGTAGATTTTCCAGCTCCATTTTCTCCTACGATAAAATGAAGCTCATTTTTCTCTACGTATAGCGATACTTCTTTTAAAGCTGTTACTCCCGGGAATTTTTTAGTAATGGATTGCATTTCTAAAATATTTTGTTTCCCCAAAAAATTCACCTCATTTTCTTGTTTTTTAATTACTGAAGCGCTTTCACTCTCACAGTATAAGTTTATCAATTAATGATAACTATGTCAAAGACTTTTTTTAAGTTGTAAATAAAATTTTGACACTTGGATAAATCTTTATGTATTTTTCATATTTTTTTTGATAAATACTTACAAGGTTTTTATTTGGTGAATAAAAATCTTTAGTCTTAATGATTTGTTTGCATGCCTTTGATACTGTTTCATATTCTTTATTACCAACCATTGCAAGAATAGCGGCTCCTAAAGCTGGTCCTTCTTCGATTTCGATAGTTTCTATTTTAACATTTAAAATATCCGCTAGCATTTGAGCCCAAATTGCATTTTTAGCTCCACCACCAGTAATCCTTACTGTATCAACATTTATTTTTTTACTTTTAATTGTTTCAAAAATTGTTTTTAAATTGAATGAAACACCTTCAACTACGGCTCTATCTAGAGCTGATCTTCTATGTTCAACTCTTAAGCCAATGAATAATCCTTTTGCAGTAGGATCATTAATAGGAGCTCTTTCTCCTGTTAAGTATGGTAAGAAAAATAGTTCATCTTCAACATTTGTTTTTAATATTTTTTCAAATACTTCGTTATAATTTTCTTCCCCATTAATCCCTTCAATCCACCATTTTAGTGATCCTGATGCATTTAACATTACACCCATCATATGATAATTCCCATTTGCGTGTGCATATGATTGTAAATCTCGATCTCTTTGGAATTTTTCCATTGCTGTAAATACAACACCACTTGTTCCCAAGGAAATATTACATTTACCATCATCAACCACTCCAACGCCAACCGCCCCTACTGCTTGATCTCCCCCGCCAGCAATAACTTTAACCTCATTACTAATGTTTAAGATATTTTTCACTTCATCTGTTAAAACGCCAACTACTGCGAAACTTTCATATATTTTTGGTAGTTGTTCTTTTCTTAAATGAAGAATATCTAACATAAAATCACTATAATCCTTTTTGGCCGGATTAAAATATAAAGTTCCTGATGCATCAGAAACATCAGTTGCAAATATTTTTGATAATTTATAGATTAAATAATCTTTTGGTAACATTACTTTATCAATTTTATTAAAATTTTCTTTTTCATTGTTATAAACCCATAAAATCTTTGGTGCAGTTAAACCTGTAAGTGCTACATTACCTGTTTCTTCTAATAATTTATCATTCCCAATCACTTCGGTTAAGTAACTTACCTCTTTAATTGTTCTTTGATCATTCCAAAGTAATGCATTGCGAATTACTTTGTCATTTTTATCTAATAAAACTAAACCATGCATCTGACCAGAAAAACTAATTGCCTTTATGTTGTCTTCGTTTCCACTAACAATTTCTTTTAAGCCATTCATAGTTTGTTTATACCAATCATCTGGATTTTGTTCACTCCATAATGGTTGAGGTATTAATAAATCATACGATTTAGAAACAGTTTTTAATACTTTTCCATCAGAGGTTAAAAGTAATAATTTAACCCCTGATGTACCTAAGTCTATTCCTATATACATAAGTATTACCCTAAAATATATTGATTAATAATTGCTTCTAGATATTCTTGTCTTCCAGATTCATTTTCATCGATTTCTTTTTTATCAAAAACATATTTTTCTAATTCTTTAAAACCAACTTTTCCTTGAACGATTTCTTTACCAATACCTTTAGTATATGATTTATATCTATCTTTTAAGTTATCTTCTAAAACTTGATCTTCCCAAAGTCTTGCAGCAATTTTTAATCCTGCAGCAAGTGAATCCATTCCTGCAATATGTGCTAAGAATAAATCTTCTGGTTTATATGAAGCTCTTCTAACTTTAGAATCAAAGTTCATTCCACCAGTAGTAAAACCACCAGCACGAATTAATTCATACATAATAAAGATTGAATCATATAAATTAGTTGGGAACTGATCTGTATCCCAGCCTAATAATAGATCACCCTGGTTAGCATCTAGGCTTCCTAACATACCATCGTTAGCAGCCACTCTAATTTCATGTTGAATAGTGTGTCCTGATAGTGTTGCATGGTTTGTTTCAATATTCAACTTGAAATCTTTATCTAAATTGTACTTCTTTAAAAATCCAATTACTGTTGCGCTATCAAAATCATATTGATGTTTTGTTGGTTCTTTTGGTTTTGGTTCAATATAAAACTGTCCTTTAAATCCAATTTCTTTTTTATAATCAACTGCCATTTGTAACATACGAGCAAAATTGTCTTGTTCTAACCCGTAATCAGTATTTAGTAATGTTTCATAACCTTCTCTACCACCCCAGAAAGTATAACCTTCTCCGTTTAGTCTATGAGTTATTTCCATTGCTTTTTTAATTTGTGCTGCACTATATGCAAACACATCAGCATTCGGACTAGTTGCTGCGCCTGATAAGAAACGTTTATGACCAAATAAATTTGCTGTTCCCCATAATAGTTTAATACCTGTTCTTTTCATTTCTTTTTCAATTAAATCAACGATAACATCTAAGTTTTTTTGAAATTCTTCTAATGAATTACCTTGAGGAGCGATATCAACATCATGGAAACAAAAATATTCTAATCCCATTTTTTCCATAAATTCAAAACCAACTTTTACTCTAGTTTTTGCAATTTCTAATTCATCTGTTGATTCTAAGTCCCAAGGACGATCCATTGTTCCTGCACCAAAAGGATCTGTTCCTGTATAAGACAATGTGTGCCAATATGCCATCGAAAACTTTAAATGATCCTTCATTTTTTTGCCTAAAACTACTTCTTCAGGATTGTAGTATTTATAAGCAAACGGATTCTTACTTTTTGAACCTTCATACTTAATTTTTGAAACATTTTTAAAATATTGCATTTTTTATACCTCCGTTTTTTTAAAATTGCATATCTATTTTTTTCGTTATATAATCTATATACATGAAAGGGTGATACAATGAGCACTGCAAATTCACAATCAATCAAAATTGAAAACATGAGACTCGTTATGGATAAACTAATTGAGAATCGTGAAATTACTAGAATTGAATTATCAAGATTAACTAAATTAAATAAAGCAACCATTTCTTCAATTATGAATGAATTTCAAGATAAGGAATTAGTTATTGAAACTTCTAAAACAATTAAAACCAGTGGTAGAAGCGCTAAAGTTTTCGCTTTAAATAAGAATGCTGGAAGAATTATTAGTATTGAAATACTTTCCGATTCTATTTACGGTATTATAAGTAATCTCTATGGCGATATTCTTTATGAACTATACAAAAACATTAATAATAAGGAATTTAGTTCTTATTTGAAAGTTCTTTTAGAATCTATTAATGAACTAAGAACTAACACATATGAATCTAAATACGGACTTATTGGTATTGGTATAAGTGTTTATGGTATTGTTTCTAGCGATAAGAAAATTAAATACGCAACTTTCAACGCTTGGAAAGATATTGATCTTAAATCAATTATTGAAGATTATACCGGTGTTAAAACTGTTGTTGAGAATGAAGCAAACATTTCTGCATTAAGTGAACACATTGCTCATAATAATCAAAATAATATCGCTGCCTTAAATATTGGACTTGGTGTTGGGTTAGGCTATGTAACAAACAACATGTTATATACTGGTGAAAACGGCTATGCCGGTGAAATCGGACACACCATTGTTGTACCAAATGGAAGAAAATGCGTTTGTGGAAACTACGGTTGCCTTGAAATGTATTTATCAACACCTGCTATATTAAATAGTTATTATGAGTTGACTAATGAAATTATTTCTCTTGATGAATTTATTAAACGTAGCAAACAAAAGGATTTAGTTGCTACTAGAGTATACGATGATTTTATTGATATATTAGCTATTGCTATTAATAATATCTCGCATATTCTAAATCCTCACACCATTGCGATTTATAGTAAGATCGCTGAAGAAATACCAGAAACAGTTTCACTTGTTAAAAACAAATTACGTTCGCAAATAATGCATTTAGAAGTTTTAACTACCTCTTCTCACAAAAATCAAACCAAAGTTATTGGTATGACTCACTATTTAATTCTTAACTTTTTAGATTCAACCTTACAATAAAAAGAATCTAAAAGCGCTACCACAGATAGTTTAACATGTAAACTAAGTTTTGTAAAGTACATAATAATAAAAAAGGGGCTGTAACGAAATAGAATTGTTATAGGCCTATAAAACAAGAAAACCACTCTG
>CAYJBF010000033.1:0-9403 GCA_964368415.1 uncultured Acholeplasmataceae bacterium
TATTAAAGTAGGTGTCTCCGTTGGGGCAGAAATTTTATATGATTATTTGGTTAATGAAGATTTGATTAATGGGTATGAAGATAAACTAACACTTGAAAATTTGAAAAATCTTCAAGTTTCTGAAGATATTAAAACACTTGCGGAAGTAATTATATTAACCCGCGCGGTGGAATTTGAAGGGGAGTTTAAAGATAATGTATTTACTTTGACTGAAGAAGAAGCCAGTGAAATTATCTCTAAATTATCTGAATTAAAATTATTGGAATATGCATTACCAATTGGGTTAAATTTTTTCTTCAACTTAGAAAGCACCCAACAATTAATGATTGAAAATGGGTTAGATGTAACTGATTTAGTTAAACCTATCCCAGAAGAATTATTGATAGATTTTGAAAATCTAGCGAATGTTTATAAAGCAGTCAAAGACTTAGGTTATAGTTCGGTAGATGAATTAAAAGCTTTAGAAAATACAGAAAACTTAAAATTGATAACCGATGTTCAAACAACAAATCTAGTTTCTAGCATTTTTGGGTTTAATGTTTTAACGGATAATAGTAGGTTAATATCTACCGTGTTATATGACATGTTAATTAATGGGTTACCTGAAAGTTATCAATCAGTGATTACAGTAGAAGCTTTACAAAATAATTTTAATGAGACTGAAGTAACCAATTTAGTATTGTTAACGAAGTTATTTTTAGAAGTGGGTATGTTTGAAGAAAACTTTAATGAACAAGACTTATTAACTACAGAAAACATCGAAAAATTATCGACTAGAATCTCTGGAAGCACCTTAATTAGTGGCATTGCCAAAGATTTAATTCTTACAATGGCTTCTAGTTTTAATCTGCCAATAACCATTGAAGTTCCAGAAAGTGTAACGTTTGGTGGTGATGAAGGTAAAGCGGAAATTCAAGCGGTATTAACGTCAGTTAAAGCAGTTTTAGAAGCAAACCTTTTAGATGATTCATTTAATGCTTTAGACTTAACCGATCAAGATATTCAAGATCTAGCAACATCTATTTCAGAATCTAAAATAATGACACATAATATTCCGTTGATGCTGGATCAAATGTTGGGTAATATGACAACTATTACAATCGAAATACCGGAAGACTTTAGTTTTGAAGGTGAATCTGGTAAAGAAGAACTGGTTGCGTTACTAACCAACTTTAGAACATTTAGCGAAAAAGGATTCTTAGAATCTTCATTTAATATTCAAACATTAACCGATGCAGATATTAGAAGTATCGCAAAAGATATCTCTAGTTCAGTAATCATGACACACAATATTCCGAGTTTCCTTGACCATGTTTCTGCAGGCACTAGTTTTGAGTTTTTAAGTGATGTAGACGTAGAGGTTATTTGGGATGAAAACGAATTATATTACACCTTAAATGCTGCCAAGATATTTATGACAAACAATATTACTCAAACTAACATCAACAGCTTAACCAATGAACAAATTCATCAAATATCTTTAAGTAAATATGTTTCCAATGTTATTGGCTTGACGATTAATTCAATGAATGAACCGGGTGAAACCTTAGATGGTAAGTTATTTATCCCTACCATTGATACATGGTATTCTACAGATAGTTCTACAGGTGAATTAGAGTATTTATTCCTTGGGTTAAAAGAAATGGTGGGGCTTAATGATTTATCAAGCTTTAATGTAACCGCGGATGAGCTATTAGATAAAGATATTGATCTTATCATTAGAAGTAAGACCTTAGAAGCGACTATTATTGAAAAACACATTAAACCTTTATATGGGGTTGGTGGGTCATTAGAAAACAAACTAGATGTTCCAAGTAATGTAGAGTGGTATCAAACAGAGACCAAAGCCGGGGAGTTAAAACCATTCTTTGAAGGGATTGATTTATTAATTGGTAATTCAACCATCGCCGCATTTACACCTTCGGTCGATTCAATATTAAATCTAGACCATGAAACAATCTTTAAATCAGTGGTCTTAGAACATACGATGGTGAACAACCATATTAAACCACTTATTATCTCAGGCTCACTTCAACCATTTATTAATGAGAAGAAGTTGGATGGTTCGGATTATCAATGGTTAATTGATAGAACTATCTTAAATGGTTCTAGTGATTCATTAGAATTCTTAGCGGCCATCAGAGACCTTAATACAATAGGGATTAATTATAACAACTTAACCTACAACGGATTTGTAGCATTGTTTGCGGATGAAACCAAACCTAAACAAACCAATGATATCTTGGTGAAATCTGAAATATTCGCACATTCATTTGGGAAGATGTTCGGTAACCTATTAACCCCAACATTAAATATTTCCGTTAAACAGGATAAAGACAGTTCTTATTGGGGTAGTACTACAGCAGATGGTGAGTTACTTTATATGTTAGAAGGCTTATTCAAAGCCAATGATTTAAAGAACTTCAATTATGGTGCAGTCACATCAACAACCGTTACGAATGATAAATTAATCATCACTGATATTGTTGAACACCTATATGATTCAGACACCTTAAGACAAATTTTAATTGATTTCCCTAACAGTTCTCTAATGGTTGCGAATAGCTACCGAAGAGTACCTGGTGATCCCGGTTATGTTGCGCCTGAAGATTTAACTAAAGCCCAATGGATTAATGAAACCAGTGTTATCTTTGATATCTTAGTAGAAGTAAATGAAGGATTTAGTTTCTCAAATCCTTACGATCCAGCTCAAGTTGTCCGTTTAATGCATATTAAAGCGGCAATGGATCTTTCAGTTCTCTACGACAGCTCTAAATTTTTATCTTAATGATTAAGTGCACGCTTAGGCGTGTACTTTTTACTTAAAAAAATCAAAAAAATACGCATAAACTTGTAAAATATATGTGATTTTAACCAAAAATAATATTGAAACCGATGGATTTAACACATTTTTTTAATTTAAGTTTAACTATGATAAAATAGGTGATAGTTCGAAATTATAAAGGAGATATTATGAGCAAAATAGGTATTTTAGTATGTGGAAACTCTGGGATAGATTATGAGAAAGTTAACCATCCATATGAAGTTATACACTCAACATTATTAATTGATAATAAAGAATATGAAGATTTTGTCGATATAACAGCCGATGAATTTTATGATATTTTAGAGAAGAATCCGAATGTCCCACTTTCAACAGCTCAAGCTTCTACAGGTCTTATCGCAGAGAAGTTAGAAAAAATGAAGAAAGATGGCTATACGGATGTCATCGCCGTGATTATTTCATCCGCCCTTTCTGGGACTTATCAAAACGTTGTTTTAGCGGGGGGAATGGTTGAAGGTCTTAAAGTTCACACTATAGACACGCATACGGTAAGTTATGGACAAATGTTTTTGGTTAATAAAACCATTGAAATGATTAAAGCAGGAAAATCTGTTGAAGAAATTGTAACAGTTTTAGAAGAGACTAAAGAAAAGATACAAGTGTATGTATTAGTAGACACATTAAAATTCTTAGTTAAAAATGGCAGATTATCTATAGCAAGTGGTGCAATTGGATCTTTATTAAAAATTAAACCGTTATTAAATTTTACTAAAACGGGTCATTTAGTTGCGTATGAAAAAATAAGAACATCATCTAAAGCTAGAGCACGCTTAATCGAGATAATTAAAGAAGAGATAGATAAAGGTGTTGAAGCAATTTTCTTCGCTTATACGAACAATAAAGCTTATGTTGAAGCAATTCAAAAAGAAATTAAAGAATATGCCCCAACCATTCAATCTGTTGTGGTATCATTAACCCCAGTCGTAGGGGCACACGCTGGCCCAGGAACATGTGGTGTTGGTATTTTAAGAAAATAAAACTAAATAAAGTTATTAACACGCATATTGCGTGTTTTTTTATGATATAATTAGGTTGATAAACTTGAAGCATTTTATTAATTATAAGGAGTAGAAACATGAAATACATATTCGGTGTTGATATAGGTGGAACAAACATAAAGATAGGATTATTTGATGATAAAGGTATTTTGTTAGAAAAATACAGCATAAAGACAAATAAATTAGATGAGGGTGCTTATATATTGAGTGAGATTGCCTCATTTTGTTTAAAGTTATTAGACAAAAAATCTATTAACCCGGAAGATGTAAAAGGATTTGGATTTGGTGTTCCAGGGCCAGTTTCTGATCATGTGGTTATTCAAGCCCCTAACCTAGGCTGGAAAAACTTAGAATTAGCAAAAGAGTTTGTTGAACTGATTGGGTTTGATTCTATTGTTGAACTCGCTAATGATGCAACTATTGCGGCACTAGGTGAATATAAAGAAATGGGACTTAAAGAGAATATTGTTTTTATTACTTTAGGGACTGGTGTTGGTGGCGGGATTGTGATGGATTCTAAAGCGGTTGAAGGTTCACACGGTGCGGGCGGAGAAATTGGTCACATTAAAGTTGAATTTAATCATCCAGAACCTTGTACATGCGGTCTTTATGGATGTCTTGAAACGGTTGCAAGTATCCGAGGGATTAATAAGATCACAGAAGATTTAATAGATTCTGGTAAATATAAAACCAGTTTAGATAAAGCCCATTTAAATCCTAAAATTATTTTTGATGCTGCGAAGAATAAAGATTCACTGGCATTAGAAACATTAAACAAAGTATCGGATTATATCGGCAGAGCTTGTGCAGCGATTGCGGTTACTGTAGATCCATCAGTTTTTATTATTGGTGGTGGTATTTCTAATACAGGAGAACTGTTATTAAATGCGATTGAAAAAGCATACCATAAATACAGCCACTACGGAACCGTTAATGCTAAATTTAGACTCGCTAAATTAGGGAACGATGCAGGTATGTATGGTTCGGCAGAATTAGTAAGGGGAATTAAGTAGTGAGATTTCAAACAATTATAGAAGGATATGGGGCAGGAGAAGTTTACAATTTAGATGAAGTTTATACATTAGAGTCTGTAAAATGTAAAAATCCATACCGCGAAAAAAGAATTTTTAGTGACGCAGTAAATAGTTACGTAAAAGATCTTTATGAAATTGAAAATAAAATGCGGGGCGAAGCTAAACAAATTGTGGCTGCCCATAGATATTTGGTGTCAGACCCAGTGGTAACAAATAGTGTAATCGCTAGAATCAATGATTTTAAAGAAACAGCCGGCTATGCCTATATCAAAGTTGTTGATGGACACATTAATAACTTATCAAGATCTAGTGATTCCATACTTAAAGAAAGAATTGCGGATTTTGAAGATGTTAAAAATCAAGTTTTATCCAGAATTTACAACAAGCAATTTAAACAAAATTTTACTAAACCAACCATTCTGATTGTTAATGAAGTGTTACCGTCCATGATTTTAAATTTATCAAAAAATATAAAAGGAATTATTGCACGAAAAGGCAGTAAATTATCACACGCAGCCATTTTAACAAAAGAAAAAGGGATTCCTTTGATTGTTATTAAGAATATTAATGAAAAAAATGGAACCTTCATTGCGATTGATACAAAAGAAAAATTAATTCATGTAAATCCCTCACTTGAAGATAAAAAAACGTATCTAACTAGAGAAAAAAGTAATACGTCTCATGTGAATGTTAGAAAAAAAGCTTATTTAAATGATTTTAATTTACAGCTTAACATCTCTAGTCCAGAAGACTTTTTAAGCAGTAGTTTAAATCAAGTAAATGGGATTGGCTTGTTTAGAACAGAACATATCTTCCTAAAAGCACCACAGTACTTAAGCCTTGAAGAACAAGTTGAAATCTATGAACAAGTAGCCAATAAAGCGTATCCTAAGTACGTAAATATTCGTTTAGTTGATTTTAAAGGGGATAAAGCCCCGTTATATTTAAAACATTTAATCTTAGATGAATTTTTATTTTTTGGACCGCTTAACCAAGTTTATTCTGAACAAATAGAAGCCATCATTAGAGCCAATGAAAAATATGGTAACCTAAGAATTATGATTCCAATGATTAAACATATAGCGGAGTATACCCATGTGAAACAGTATGTTAATCAGTTGTTAGATACATTAAATATGGTTAGAAGAACCCCAGCACTAAAACTAGGGATTATGATGGAAACCTTAGAAGCATTTGAAAACATTAATGATTTTAAAATAGTTGATTTTATATCTATTGGGACCAATGATTTAGGTAGTGAATTATGCATGACAAACAGAGATCAAATTGTGGATTATAAACTCCATACCAGAAGCCTAATAGAACCAATCAAACTAATTTCAAAGTTTTCAAAAAGACATCAAATCCCCTACTCAATATGTGGAGATTTAGCCTCAAATCCGAATTCTTTTAATAAGCTTTTAAGGAGTCAAGAAATGAGCTTTAGTTTTCCTGAGAGTTTCTTAAACCAAGCGATTTATTTAATAAAGAATTATAAGATTGAACAGAAAAATAACAAAGATTTCAGGAAAAGCACTAAAACAATCTAAAATAATAAAAAAAATAAAAATAATTTGAAGAAAGTCTATAAAAAGGTTGCACTTTCTTCTTTTTTAATATATAATAAATAACGCTTGCGCATAGAGCAGGTAAGGCTTTGAAGTGGGAGGTTGTCGGCACACGGGTATCCGTTGTCTGGCCGGGGTATTCCCATGGAGCAAGTCTATGACGCGATTATAGGCGAAAGGAGAAGAAAAAAATGGCAAAAGAAGTTATCAAAATTCGTTTGAAAGCTTACGATCACAGATTAATTGATCAATCAGCGAAAAAAATTATTGAAAGTGTGACTAAATCAGGTGCGAAAGTTCACGGACCAATTCCACTACCAACTGAAAAAGAAATTTTCACAATTCTTAGAAGTCCACACGTAAATAAAGATTCTCGTGAACAGTTCGAAAGAAGAACTCACAAAAGATTAATTGAAATTGTAAATCCAAATGCTGCAACGATTGAAGCATTAATGCATATTGACTTACCAAGTGGTGTCGATATCGTGCTTAAGAAGTAAAAAAATAAACAAGAAATAGGAGAAGAAACATGGCCAAAGGAATCTTAGGTAGAAAACTAGGCATGACGCAAATCTTCAATGAAGATGGTCATCTAGTACCCGTAACGGTTATCGATGTTGCTAACAACGTAGTCTTACAACAAAAGACAGTCGAAACTGATGGATATGTCGCAACCCAATTAGGGTTTGAAGACAAACGGGAAAAATTAAGCAACAAGCCTGAACAAGGACACGTTGCAAAAGCTAATACAGCACCTAAGCGCTTCGTTAAAGAAATCCGCTTTGACAGAACGCTTAATGAATTAACTGAATTAGCGGTAGGTAGTGTTGTATCTACAGACATATTTAATGAAGGCGACGTCATCGACGTAACTGGAACCTCAAAAGGTAAAGGTTTTGCCGGAGCAATCAAACGTCACAACCAAGCAAGAGGGGCAATGTCTCACGGTTCAAGATATCACCGTGGACCTGGTTCAATGGGTGCCATTAAAGGTAATATGAAAGGTAAAAACTTACCAGGTCATATGGGGCATGAAACAACAACCGTTCAAAACTTAGTGGTTGTTGGGGTTGACAAAGAAAGAGAATTACTTTTAGTTAAGGGCTCAGTACCAGGACCTAAAAAAGGTCTTGTCGTAGTGAGAACTGCAATTAAGAGTGGTAAGTAGGAGGCTAACATGTTACAAGTACAAGTATTAAACCAAACTGGTGAAAAAGTATCCGAACTTACTTTAAATGAATTGGTGTTTGGAATCGAACCAAATAACCAAGTAATTTATGAAGTGGTTAAGGCTCAAAGAGCTGCTATGCGTCAAGGGACACACGATGTTTTAAACCGTGGAGAAGTTAGAGGCGGCGGTAGAAAGCCATGGCGTCAAAAAGGAACTGGTCGAGCAAGACACGGTTCAAGAAGAAGCCCAATTTGGCGTGGTGGTGGGGTTGTATTCGGACCTACACCTAGATCGTATGCTGTAAAAGTTAACAAAAAAGTTGTAAAACTTGCAACTAAGAGTGTTTTATCAATACATGCATCAAGAGGTCAATTAATCGTAGTTGACAAAGTTCAATTTGAACAACCAAAAACTAAACTGTTCCAAGAAACATTAAACAAAATCAACGTAAGCGGCAAAACATTGTTCGTTGATGTGGACTTAGCTGATAACGTAATTTTAGCGGGACGTAATATTCCAACATTAAAATTAGAAACAACTAATCACACAAGCGTTTATGATTTAATGAACTGCACACAATTAGTTTTAACGACTGAAGCAGTCAAATATTTTGAGGAGGCGCTTCTAAATGATTAAATACTATGAAATTATTAAAGCACCAATCATTACTGAACAATCTCAAAAAATGATTGAATCTGCTAACACTTATACGTTCAAAGTAGATAAAAAAGCAAATAAAATTGAAATTAGAAATGCTATTGAAGAAATTTTTAAAGTTAAAGTTATTAGAGTTAATACGACAAACGTTAAAAAGAAATTCAAACGTATGGGGAAATATGAAGGGTTCAAACCAGCTTATAAAAAAGCTATGGTTACCTTAGCTGAAGGCGAAAAAATCGATGCCTTCACAATCTAATCGATTGATAAATTAAAGGAGAATTAACTTATGGCGGTTAAAATTTATAAACCAACGACCAACGGTCGTCGTAACATGAGCGTTTTAACGTTCGATGAAATTACAACTTCAACTCCTGAAAAATCACTACTTGAGCCATTAAAAAAGCAAGGCGGACGTAACAACCAAGGTAAAATCACCGTTCGTCATCAAGGCGGAGGCGCTAAGCGCAAATACCGTGTGATAGATTTCAAGAGAAACAAAGATGACATTCCTGGCAAAATCGCTACTATTGAGTACGATCCAAACAGAAGTGCAAACATCGCATTAGTTCACTATAATGATGGTGAAAAACGTTATATCATTGCTTGTAAAGGTCTTGAAGTTGGCATGGAAATCATGTCAGGTGAAAGAGTTGATATTAAAGCAGGTAACGCAGCACCACTAATGAATATTCCAGTAGGTACAGTAATTCATAACATTGAATTATACCCTGGTAAAGGTGGACAAATAGCAAGAAGTGCTGGCGCGAAAGCCCAAATTCTTGGTAGAGAAGATAAATACGTTTTAGTAAGACTTGGCTCAGGTGAAGTAAGAAAAATCTTAGGAACTTGCCGTGCAACAGTCGGTGAAGTTGGTAACGAAGAACACGAACTTGTAAGAATCGGTAAAGCTGGTCGTACAAGACACTTAGGTGTAAGACCTACAGTACGTGGTTCTGTTATGAACCCTAATGATCACCCACACGGTGGTGGTGAAGGTAAAGCACCTATTGGTAGAAAATCACCAATGTCACCTTGGGGCAAACCTGCTAGAGGTATTAAGACTAGAGATTCGAAGAAAGCTTCTAATGACTTAATCGTCAGAAGAAGAACGAAGTAGGAGGACACAT
>CAYJBF010000034.1:0-9383 GCA_964368415.1 uncultured Acholeplasmataceae bacterium
TATGGGTTTGTTTCATTGATTCAGTAAACAGTTGACGTTCTTGTTTAGTGGTCGCCTCAATGGGTAAAATATTGCGTTGATGGCGTTTTTCTATCGCAGCTTTTAAAGAACGAATTCTAATCCGTGCCGATCCTAAGTTGTTTACCTCATCAATTTTAATTAATGTATAGATTTTATTATGTCGTTCTAATATTTCTTTAACCTGGTCTGAAGTTACCGCATCTAACCCACATCCAAAACTAGTTAATTGAACCAGTTCAAGTTTTGGTTGTTCAGTAATAAAATTAGCCGTCCTATAAAGTCTATTATGATAAACCCACTGGTCTACAACTCTAATAGGTCTTTCAAGGGACCCTAAATGGGCAAGGGAATCTTCCGTAAATAGAACAAATCCATAGCTTGAGATTAATTTATCCATACCGTGATGTACTTCAGGATCAATATGATAAGGTCTACCCGCTAAAACAATTCCAAACAAATCATTATCATTCATATATTTTAAGGCTCTTTCACCTTCTTTTTCTGTATCTAATTTCACTTGTTCCATTTCGTTAATAGCAAGTTTAACCGCTTCAAAAACTTCCTTTTTAGTCACACCTGTATGTCTAAACACCTCATACAACTTACTTGGAAGTATTTTTAAATCATGAAATGAAATAAATGGGTGAACCAAAGGAATTTCCTTTTCTTTTAATTCATCAACATTATTTTTAATTACCTCTGGATAACTAATAACGATTGGACAGTTAAACTGATTGTCAGCCGTTAAATCTTCTTTATGTTCATACATCACTGAAGGATAAAAAATAAAATCTAGTGGTTGTTCTAAAAGCCAACTGATGTGACCATGTACGAGTTTACCTGGATAACATACCGATTCACTTGGGATGGTTTCTATCCCTTTCTGATAAATCTTATTATTAGAAGGTGGTGATAAAACCACTCTAAAATTCAGATGTTTAAAAAACGTTGCCCAAAACGGATAATTTTCGTACATATTAAGCACTCTTGGAATCCCAACAGTGAATCTTGCAGTTTCTTTTTTTACCGATTTATAACTAAATAATCGTTTATTTTTATACTCAAATAAATTGGGAAGTTCAGATTTTTGAATGGGTAAACCAAGTCCTCTTTCACAACGATTACCACTAATGTATTGAACCCCTAAGAAATCATAAACGGTTAAGATACAGTTATTTTGACATAACCCGCATCGTCTCATATTTGAGGATATATCTAAGTTGATTAAATCAGTTTTACTAATTAAAGATGAATAAGGGCTTTCATCTTCTTTAGCAATCAAAGCACACCCATATGCCCCCATAATTCCAGCGATATTAGGTCTAATAACTTCCTTACCTGCCTGTAGCTCAAATGCACGTAATACTGCATCATTTAAAAATGTTCCGCCCTGACAAATAACATGATTCCCTAAATCATCTTTACTTTTTAATCGAATTACTTTATATAGAGCATTCTTGATAACACTATAAGCCAATCCAGCCGAAATATCGCCTACAGTAGCGCCTTCTTTTTGAGCTTGTTTAACCTTACTGTTCATAAAAACAGTACATCTTGACCCTAAATCAACAGGATTTTTAGATTGAATTGCTACATCAACAAACTCAGGAATACTAACATTTAGTGATTGAGCAAAGTTTTCAATAAATGACCCACATCCAGCACTACAAGCTTCATTTAACACAACCGTTTGAATGATACCGTCTTTCGTGGTCATACATTTCATATCTTGTCCACCAATATCTAAGATAAAGTCTACATTGGGGACAAAGTGTTCCGCAGCGGTATAATGAGCCACCGTTTCAATTTCTCCTATATCAACGAAAAGAGCGGCCTTAATAAGTGCTTCTCCATACCCTGTTACCGCACTCTTTTTGATGGTAATTCCCTCATGAATTGCATCATATAAATCTAATAAAGCCCCTTTTAAAACTCTTAAAGGTGAGCCTTCATTATTCGCATAAAATTGATATAAAATATCGCCTTGTTCATCGATTAAAACCATTTTCGTCGTTGTTGACCCCGCATCAATGCCTAAATAAGCATTTCCCTTATAAGAAGCCATATCTTTGGTTTGAACACTTGCTTTTTTATGTCTTTCTTTAAAATTTACATAATCTTCTTGATCTTTAAATAATGGTTCCATTCTTGTGACATCATCTTCTGGATCATTTGAATGATTATTTAAATTTTCTAGTAACTTATTAAAGGTTGTAGTATTGTTATCTTTAGCTGATCTTGCCGCCCCCATAGCCACATAATATTGACCATCTTTAGGACTTATGGCATCACTTTCAGAGAGATTTAATGTTTGGATAAATCTTTGTTTTAACTCACTCAAGAAAAATAAAGGTCCGCCAAGAAACACCACTTTCCCACGAATCGGCCTACCACAAGCCAACCCTGAAATCGTTTGATTCACAACACTTTGAAAAACCGATATTGCGATATCTTCTTTTCTTGCCCCTTCATTTAATAAAGGTTGAATGTCACTTTTCGCAAAAACACCACATCTTGCGGCTATTGGATAAATCTCTTTCGCATTTTTCGCAAGCTCATTTAACCCTGCGGCATCTGTATTCATCAAGGCTGCCATTTGGTCAATAAAAGCCCCTGTCCCACCAGCACAAGTTCCATTCATGCGTTGCTCAATTCCATTGGTAAAAAATGTTATCTTTGCATCTTCTCCACCAAGTTCAATAACAACATCGGTTCCTTCTATGGTTTCTTCAACCGCTTTAACACACGCAATAACTTCTTGTATAAAGGGTACTTCTAACCATTTAGAAGAGGATAATCCACCCGAACCTGTTATTGATAATTTAATAGGTTCATTCCCATACTCCACAACAATATCATTCAAAAACATATGAATCGTTTTTTTAATGTTAGACAAATGTCTTTCATATCGTTTATAAACAACTTCATTTTTCTCATTTAAAATAACTAGTTTTATGGTTGTTGAGCCAACATCTAATCCAGCGTAATACATTTTATCAAATCCTTTATTTCTATATTGTATTATAACAAAGCACAAGCAAAACGTTACATTATGGTATAAAATAACACATTCCAATAAAATGTTTTTAAATAAAAATGGACATTAAGTCCATTTTAACAATTTTTAAATTGTCTCAGATTCATCAAACGAGTATTTACCAAAATACATTCGTTCTATTAGATTCTTTTTATACAAGAGTTCGTGTCTATCAAAAATAAACTTTTCAATGGTGGTCCATAAAAAAATCCATGAAATAATGTTTAACAATTCAGTTAATGCGAATACTTCAACGTTAAAATGATTTAATAAAACATTAGCAACAAAACTAATCATACCGATTGTGAATGTAAAAAATATTTTTCCATACAACCTTCTAATACTCATTTTAAGTTCATAAAGACGGGCAACCAATTGATGTTCTATCTTATTTCTAATTAAAGTTTGTTGGGTTTTTTGGGCATTTTTAATGATTATTTCTACATCATCTTTATAGGGGATATATTTATTATCTTCTTCCATCCCATCGATGGCATCGGTTAACGTGTTTTTATTCAGGACTTCTTTAGCATCCACTTCAATCCAAGTTTCTTCCATGTAGTCACGGTAACGTTTAACCCTTTCATCTAATTGTTTTGTCTTTTCTTTAAAGGCCTTTTTTTCATTGGCATCCATATATTACTCCTTAAATTGGACTAGCATTGTAAAACTTTTTTCACCCTTAGTTTGATTGTAGACTTCAAAAGCTCTTTTTGAATCAAAATTTGTTGCCCCAACTTTAAACACATCCCCTAAACGCATTTCACTATGGAAATACATATTGATGGTTTTTAATTTATTCATTTGACTTATTTCATCTAAATTCATTGCGTCATAACAAAACTCATTATATCTTACGTTGTTTACATGACCTAAATTATCAATATTCGAGTTTGTCACTGGTCTTTCGTAGATAAATGTATACTCTAATGTTTCTTTGAATTTTGGATCAGCATCGATTAACCTAATCTCAGTGTTTTCCATTAACTCAAAAGGTAGATCTCTTTTTCGGTATATAGATCTATCTTCTAAATCCATCAATATTGAGAAACTAACCCCTTTAAACATTACTTGTTCTTGTTCATCTAAAATAACAAATTCTCTTCTATAATAAGGACCTTTTTTTCCAACATACCATGTATAGCCATAAAGTTTATTGTGACTGGTTGTGACAGCTTGTTCAATTTCAATGGTCATTGAAACAATTACCCAACCATATTTACCAGCTAGTTGAACCCCTACACCTGAATCTGTATCCTTTAAATGTGTATCTGCTAGGAATCCCAGCATATTGTGATACCCATAACTTTTAAATTGACCATATTGATTGAAGTCAACCACCCATGGTTCTAATATATATTTTTTATTTGTTTCTTCTTTCATAATTACCCTTTCTTATTGTTGGAGGGTAAATATGTGAAACCCTCATAATTTATTTTATTTTATATTATTATAAGCACTCGCAATTTGAGCACCAACCTTAGCATTATTGTAAACCAGCTCTATATTCGCTACCAAAGACTTGCCACCAGTTTTTTCAACAATATTAGCAAGTAAGAATGGTGTAACATCTTTTCCTTTAACGTGATTATCATCGGCTTCTTTAACAGCTTGTTGGATAATCTTGTCCATGTATGCCCCTTCTAATTCATGTTCAACTGGAATTGGATTGGTTACCAATATGCCTGCTTCTAAACCAAGTTCTGATTGTGCATGAACCAGTTTAGCAATTTTCTCAGGTGTGTCTAATCTTAAAGCCAATTTATATGGACTTTTAGCGGTATAGAATAATGGTAGGTAATCTGTTTTATAACCCACTACTGGAACCCCTTTGGTTTCTAAGTACTCTAAAGTTCTTGGTAAGTCTAAGATTGCTTTTGCACCTGCGCAAATAACACATACACTAGTTTTAGCTAATTCATCTAAGTCAGCAGATACATCCATATCTTCGTTAAATCCTCTATGAACCCCACCGATACCACCTGTAACAAAGAATTTTATGCCCGCTAGTTCACTAGCAATCATCGTACCAGAAACTGTTGTAGCACCAATCTTTTTAGAAGCTAATACATAAGCGAAATCTCTTCTTGATACTTTAATCGCATCTGGAGATTTTGCTAATAACTCTAGTTCTTTTTCTTCCAAACCAACTTTAATTTTTCCGTCCATAACTGCAATAGTTGCTGGTATAGCCCCATTTTCACGAATAATTTGTTCTACCTTCTTTGCCATTTCTAGGTTTTGTGGGTAAGGCATCCCATGTGTAATAATTGTTGACTCTAAAGCAACAATAGGTAATGATTCTTGTTTAGCTTTTAGTACTTCTTTTGAATAACTTAAATAATTAGATGTCATTTTTATAGTTCTCCATTTCTATTTTTAAAGTATTACTCGTTAAATTTTTTCTGACTGAATCTGTTGATGAAACTGTATGATAACTGTTTACCAACCCAAACGTAACTGCTTCTCTTAGTGTGTAATTGTTCGCTAAACCATAGATAACCCCACTGGAAAATGAATCTCCAGCACCGGTTGCATCAATAAAATGTTTAGATTTCTTCACAGGAACTTCCAATGGTTTTTCACCTTTGGTTTGATAACATACACTATGAATACCGTTTGTAACAACACTAACCAAAACCCCGCTTTCAATCCAATTTGAGGTCAATAGTTTTATGTCTTTTGATGAACTGTTAAAGTAACTTTGAGATTCATCCAAATTATGTATTGTCATATAAACCCCGTTTAAATCAGAAGGTAAGTTCGACGTCTTCGGACCTGAAACTCCTATAATAACTAATTTAACTGGATGTTTTTTTGATAAATCAATTAAGTATTTAATCGTTTCAACATCCAGGTTAGAATCTATTAATATAAAATCTGCTTTTGATAAATCAGTTTCATATTTCTTTATATAAGTGATATTTAGATCCACCATATTTTCCATAACTGCTAACCCTAAAAACATATCGCCATCAGGTTCAGTAATGGCAACATAACTACCAGTTGGTTTATGGGTTCTAAGAACTTTATCCGTGTTCATAAACTGTTTAGAATAGTTGATTATATCATCGCCTCTAAAATCATCACCAACCACCCCAAGTATCGTAACATCTTCATCTAGTCTACCTAAATTCTCTAAAACATTACGCATAACGCCACCATAAGAATAGCTAGATGTCGCAATATTTGAAGTATAAAGCTTAATTTTATTTGAAACATGGTACTTATGATCGGTGTTAATCCCACCTATACCAATAATGTTACTTTTCAAGTTATCACCAACTTAATCTAATTAATATTTTATCTTAATTTACATAAAAAGCCAATATATATGGGAAATAAACTATATATTTACAAACTCGTTTACGTGATATTTTTCGTTATTTACTAATAGATTTAAATATCATCACTGAAAATATATTAAAAAAACTGTGCGTATTCATCTCACAGTTTTTCAGTTCAAATATTAAATTATATTAATCATATTCGCTAAATCGACTCGAGTTTTTACTCTAGGTTCGTCTTCACTATACCCAAATAAAATCATAATTTGAATATCTTCATTTTTTAGGGCAGGAACGACTAACTTCACCTTGTCATCATCATATGAACCAATAATACAGGTTTGAACGTTTTTATTCATTGCCGCTAGTGTAATAAAAGCTGTTACAACTCCAGCATCAAAGTTGGCGTAATCATGACGTCCATATTCTAAGTTTTTCGGCTTAGTTATGATAACCATACCACCAGCTTTTTGAGTAAACTCTCGAAGTGGTGAAGTTAAATCCTTGAAAGTCTCAGAATTATCAATAATCCAAAAATGCCATGGTTGGTTATTTCTGGCTGAAGGGGCTAATCTTGCTTCATCCAAAATATCCATAATAGTTTGTTTATTCACTTTCTTACCATTAAAATTTCTACAAGATTCTCTTCTTAGAAATAATTGTTTTAATTCCATTTTATTACCTCACTTGCTTAGTATAATAAACATTTTATGCATGTAGTAATATGCATTCGTTCATTTTTTATGCCAATACAAACTTTATTAAAGGCTTTTACTGTATTTATTATTTTCTTGTTACACCTTGTTTAATCGCAGTTTTTTTAACCGCTTCACTTACTTTTAAGTGTACTTCATCATTCAAAACACTTGGTACAATATATTCGTAATCCAGTTCATTAGAAGGAATAAAGTGCGCAATTGCTTCTGCTGCACTTGCCATCATCTCAGTTGTAATGGTTTTGGCCCCAGCTTCAAGAGTTCCTCTAAATAAACCTGGAAATACAAGGGCATTATTAATTTGGTTAGGATATTGATTTGATCCAGTACCAACTATAATAGCACCAGCTTCTTTCGCTAAAATTGGATCAATTTCTGGAATTGGATTAGCTAATGGAAAAACAACTGGATCTTTTTTCATACTTTCAACCATTGTTTTACTTAATACATTAGGTGCCGATACACCAATAAATACATCAGCTTCTTTAACAGCTTCCGCTAAATGACCTTTTCTACACGTATGATTCGTCAGTAAAGCTATTTCTTCTTTTGCAGTATTTGACTGTTTTTCATCTCTTGATAAGATTCCATTTCTATCAACTAAAATTAAATCTTTAGCCCCCAAATGGATTAAGAATTTCGCAATCGCAATACCTGCGGCACCAGCCCCATTAATAACGATTTTAATTTCTTCTATATTTTTCTTTGTTAGTCTTAAACTATTTAATAACGCTGCTCCAACTACAATTGCTGTACCATGTTGATCATCATGAAATACCGGGATTTCCAATTCTTCAAGTAACCTTTTTTCAATCTCAAAACATCTTGGGGCAGCAATATCTTCCAAATTAATTCCCGCAAAGTTTCCTTCTAATAACTTAATCGTTCTAATAATTTCTTCAGTATTCTTAGTCTTTAAACATAAAGGTACAACGTTAATATCTCCAAAACGTTTAAACAAAGCTGCTTTACCTTCCATAACCGGCATTCCAGCCTCAGGACCAATATCCCCTAAACCAAGAACTGCAGTACCATCCGTGATAACGGCGATGGTATTGCCTCTACCCGTTAATTTATAAGATAAGCTAACATCCTTTTGAATTTCTAAACATGCTTCCGCAACCCCAGGTGTATAAGCCAACATTAAGTCTTCTTTAGTTTCGAGTTTAGCTTTCACTTTTGTTTCAATTTTACCGTTCCATTCATAATGCTTTTGTAATGATTTTTCTTTTATTGTCATATTATTTATCTCCTAAGTTATCGACTACATGTCTAATCGAATCTAAAAATGAAGACTCACCCCATGTATTGATTTTAAAAAACATCGCTTGAGAACCACCTGATGTGATAATCACCAACTGATATTTCCCATCAATTCCTGAAAGGTTTATAGCTAAACTCACTCTATTACCACCAAGATAAGAGTATCTTTCATAAACTCTTGTAATTGACCTAAACCCGTCTACAGAATAACTACTTCCATCTTCAAATGAGGCAGACACACTCCCAAAAATACCCTCTTCAAGTCTCTTTAATATTTGATCTATATCACCATAAACTATTTTTTCTAATTTCGCCATTATAATCCTCTTTCGTGTTGTTGTTATCTCAATTATAACATCAATTTAATGGAATATTATACAAAAAATGGAACTCATTAGTTAGAGTTCCATTCAATCATATTTTATTCCATATATTCTAAAGCTTCACTGTCTAAAATTAGGATTTCTTTATTACTAATTTGCTTTATATAACCTTTATCCTCAAATTTACCAAGTTTTCTTGAAATAGTTTCAGGGGTTGTTCCTAAATAAGAGGCTAAATCCTTTTTACTCATTGTAAGTTTAATTGGCAGATTAGGTTTCTTTGCGTCGTATAAATTAAACAAGTAATAGGCCAACCTTAAATCCACACTATTAGACCCAATTAAAGTGGTTTGCTTTTCTGTTTTTTCAAGGCGTTTTGAAAATTCACCAAGAAATTTCAAAGCAATTGTCGGATATTTTTTCATTAAATCTTCTAAACGGTCCTTTTCAATCATACAAATATCTGTATCTTCCATGATCTCAGCATATGATTCATGCTTAGAATTGGCAAATATGCTTGATTCCCCTATAAAATCACCTGGTTTTAAGATTCTAATTAACTGTTCTTTAGAAGATTCACTTAAACGGTATATTTTAACTTGCCCCGTCCTAATCACATATAAAGCAGTCGTATAATCTCCTGGTTGAAATAAAAAGTCACCTTTTTTAAACGATTTAGAGTTAAGTGAACTACCCACCACTTAATCGAAGTGGGGGCTTCCTATCCAAACCGATG
>CAYJBF010000035.1:0-9208 GCA_964368415.1 uncultured Acholeplasmataceae bacterium
AAATACACCCATACCCCATTTTGAAAAGAAGAAGAAAGCAGAAATTTAGAATATTGAATTTAAGCAATCGAAAATTGATTTTAAAACAGCCACTTATGAGATGACAAGCAAAAGAATATTCAAATCACTAAAATGCAAAGCATTACACACTTAAACTACACAATTTATTATTTATGGTTATGATTATTTAAATTACGAGGGCTTTCAATCCTACCATAAACTAACTAATAATTAAAATATAGCTATCATTAATTTATTAAGAAGCGGTCTTTTTATTTTCATGTTTGTTCCTATAATGTATATTATGTAAACCAATAGAAATAACGAGAACAATGCACTCAATTAACTTTTGTATAAATTGTGTGGAAAACTAAAACTTAAAACTTTAGCCTCTGCTAATTCTAACGAATGTTTTTGACCCCTATTTTTTATTTTATTGAACTTGAATTTAAAAATAATATCTAACTTCTCTCCAAAATGCTTCAAAACGTGGATTCTATGGTAAAATATGATTGAGGTGTTAGATAATGAAACGTATTTTAATAATTTTTACTGGTGGAACAATTTCTATGTCATTTGATGGCGATTCAAATAAAAGTGTTATTAATGATAATCATGATGAACTATTAAACAAAATTAAATCACGTTTTTCTGATGATGCATTGTTCGATTCATACGTGTTTTCGATGGTTCCTAGTCCATCATTTACACCTAGTGATATGTTTAAATTAGGTCAATTAGTGGATCATAAATTAGAATTCGAGGGGTATGATGGGGTTGTTATTACTCATGGAACGGATACTTTAGAGGAAACGGCTTTCTTTTTAGATGTCTTTTTACAAACAAAAAAACCTGTTGTACTCACAGGTTCAATGCGTAATTTTGATGAACTTGGGTATGATGGATTCTCTAATTTACTTTCTGCAATCTTAGTGACGTTAAGTGAACAATCGCATAATAGGGGTGTTTTGGTTTGTTTAAATGATGAAATAAATGCCGCTAATGAAGTTCAAAAGAGTCACACAGTGGCATTAGATACATTTAAAAGCCTAGAATTTGGTCCAATCGGGCTTGTGGATGAGAAAACTGTTATTTATTACCGTTTATCAGGATATAAATCCGTTAAAGTTCACCCAAGTTCCCTAAATAAACGAGTTGAAATCGTAAAGGTTACTGCTGGTTCTAACAGTTCTTTAATAGATTATTATATTAAGGAACGTGTTGATGGGCTAATAATTGAAGGTTTAGGCCGCGGAAATGTTCCTATATTAATGGTTGATGGAATTAAACGTGCGATTGCTTTAGGGATTAAAGTGGTTATAACCTCCAGATGTCCAATGGGACGGGTTAGGGATACGTATGCCTATGAAGGTGGCGGATTTCATTTAAAAACATTAGGTGTCCTTAGTGGTGGCGATTTAACAAGTGAAAAAGCTAGGTTAAAACTGATGTTAATATTATCCGCTAAGATAGATCCTGAAAATCACTTCTCTTTTAATTTTTAAAAATAAAAAAGCACAATCGTGCTTTTTTTTATGAATTGAGTTAGGTTTTATCTATCAAATAAAGTCTGAATGTTTATTTTTTAGGTTCTGTCTTCGCTTTTTTTGATTTTCTTGATGCTTTTTTAGGGGTCATTTCAGATTCATCGTCTAATGTAGGGATTATCTCTGAAATCTCTTTAATAGGTTCGGTATTAGAAGGTGATTCATTTGATTTTTCAACAACTAAGGGATCATTTTCTTCTAAAACAGGGAATTCATCATCTGATTCTAATTCAGATTTTTCCTCTTTAACCGGCTCTTTTACTTCAGAAACCTTCTTACTTTCTATTAGTTTCTCGTTAGATTCTTTTTTAGAAGGTTTTTTCTCCTCTTTAGCTGCTTCATCTTCAACCATATCTATGGTTTCTGTAGATGGTTGATCAAGTGGTTCAATTTCGGTGTTTTCTTCTAAATATGTTTGTTTAGGATTAACTTTTGAAGCTTCTTCTTGAGCGTCTAAGTCTTTTTTAAGATCACTAATCACTTTTTCATCGATATCATCATAGTCAATTGGGTTTTCTTCGAAGTATTTTTTAACCTCTAATTCAGGGTTCATTTCAAGAATAGCGGTTTTTCTTGCTTCATAGGCTGCTTCATAAGCCAGTTTTTTAAGTTGCTCAATTTCAAAGAATTTTTCTTGCTTAAGAAGTTCAAGTTCAGTTTCTCTAGTTTTATTTTCTTTAAAAGCTTCTTCACGAATCTTAATTTCGTTTGTTTTAGCAATAGTTTCTTCTAATTTATACTTAATTTTATCGTGTTCAGCCTTTTGTAAGCGACGAACTTCACTTTCTTTTAGTGTTCTATTGGTCGCAAATTTCATTTTTTGACTTAATTTGTATATCGGTCTAAATAATAGTTTAATTAATAAACCAACACGTTCGCTAAATTTATAATTACCAGTCTCAAAACGTTTTTGCTTGGCATCGGCTTTAACCTGTTTTAGATGACCTTTAAGACGACGTTTTAAGTACTTATTAAGTAGTTTTGGGTTGAGTTCTCTTCTTAATCCAACTTCATTTTCAGCGAACAAATTAACTTTTTTGTAGTTTTTTTCGTTTACAATTGTAATTTCTTCGATGATAGACATTTCAATTTTAGTTTCGTATTTATTTCTTGGTGCAACAATCGTATTACGTTCTTCAAGTGATTGACGAATATTTAAACGTCTAATCCCGATAACGCTAATATAGTTTGATGAAAATGATTTATTTACGATGGTAATATTGTAGAATATTTTGTCATTTTCGTCTTTTGTGATAGCTTCAAGAAGTTCAAAGTCTTGCGTACCTACGCGTCTATTTACTTTTAGGACTTTTGCTAAATTAACGATTGAAACTAACAAAATTATGAAAAAGAACCCAATTATAATGTAAAATTCTGGGGTTAATTGTTGAATCCAATCAATTATCATGACTAATCTCCTTTAATGCTTTTAAAAATGATGTGCCATTTTGAGGATTTTGGGTTTTGAAGTTGTCCGTAATCGTCATTCCCACATCCGCAAATGTTTTTCTTAGTTCAATATGTTTAAATGAAGTCATTTTAGGGTTATAACATATAAGAGGTACGAATTCTCTAGTATGATCAGTACCATGATGCGTAGGATCGTTACCATGATCGGCAGTAATAATGAGTAAATCATTGTCATTCATATGTTTTAAGAAGGTACCTAATTGTTCATCAAATTCATTGATTGCTTGACCGTAACCTTGAGGATTACGTCTATGGCCATATAATGCGTCGAAATCTACTAAATTGACAAAACATAAGCCTTTAAAGTCTTTGTTTTTAGCAAGTTCAATGGTTTGTTCCATGCCGTCATGGTTAGAAATAGTTCTTGAATAGTGATTAATCCCTTCACCAACAAAAATATCGTTGATTTTTCCGATTGCTATCACGTCATATCCCGCTTCATCTAAGTAGTTTAAAGCCGTTTTCCCAGTAGGTTTTAACGCGTAGTCATGTCTGTTTGCGGTTCTCGTGAAATTATCTTTATTTGTTCCAACAAAAGGTCTAGAAATGACTCTAGCGACCTTCCATTCAGGTTTCATGGTGATTTCTCTAGCAAGCTCACAAATACGGTATTGTTCATCTAATGGGATGATATCTTCATGCATTGCAATTTGTAACACTGAATCAGCAGAGGTATATACGATTAAGTCACCTGTTTTCATATGCTTTTCGCCTAAATCTTTAATAATTTCAGTGCCACTTGCTGAATAGTTACCAATAGTTTTTCTGCCGGTTTGTTTTTCCAGTTCTTGAATTAATTCATTAGGAAATCCTGTATCAGTAAATGTTTGAAACGGATTTGTAATATGAAGTCCCATCAGTTCCCAGTGACCGGTCATGGTATCTTTACCTGTAGAAGCTTCCTGCATTTTGCCAAATACCCCAACAGGATTATTAATTGGCTTAACACCGTGAATTTCAGTTAGATTGGCATAACCTAATTTTGTTAGATTAGGTATTTTGAGTTCAAAGTTTTGGCTTATATGATAGATGGTGTTAGAACCAACATCATTATATAAAGCTGCGTCTGGTGCTTCACCAGCACCTAGTGAATCTAGAATAATTAAAAAAATTCGTTTGTACATTTTTTACTCCTTTGCTCTTGGATGAGCTTCTAAATAGCTCTCCTTTAGATGTTTTTGACTAATATGGGTGTAAACTTGGGTAGTAGAGATGTCTTCGTGACCTAATAATTCTTGTAATGTTCTTAAATCAATCCCAGCTTCTAAAAGATGGGTCGCAAAAGAATGTCTTAAGGTATGCGGAGACACTTCCTTAGTAATGTTTGTGTCTTTGGCAATCTTCTTAAGTAATTTAAAAAATCCCTGACGTGAAAGTTTATTTCCATATTGATTTAGAAATAAATAATTATTTTCTATTTTAAGTAAGTAGGGTCTGCCTTTTGTTAAATACTCCCTTAAGGCTAAAACACTCATTTGTCCAAGAGGAACTTGACGTTCTTTAGATCCCTTCCCTAATATTTTAACATAACTTGCGGTTAAATGTATATCACTTATCTTTAAGTTTAGTAATTCAGAGACTCTAAGGCCAGAACCATAGATCAGTTCAAGAAGTGCTAAATTGCGTAAATCCAAAGGTTCGGTCCCTTTTACGTGTTCAATTAGCCTAATAACCTCATCAACCGATAAAACATCAGGTAAATTTCTTTCGATTTTTGGTGCTTCAATAGCGCTAGAGACGTCTTCAGAAGTTTCTTTCTCTAATAATAGAAATTGGTGAAACCCTTTAATGCTTGAAAGCTTTCTAGAGGTCGATTTAGCTGATAAATTACGGTTCTTAAGGCTTTTTAAGTAAGCGAGGATATCTGTTTTAGTTATTTGATCAACCCGCTTAATCTTGCGGTATTTATCAAGAAAGCCAATGTATTGGGTTATATCCCTTAAATAAGCATCAATCGTGTTTTCAGATAAACCTTTTTCTCTTTTTAAATAATAGCCATATTCATTTTTTAAGAAGATCATAGGAATTCACCTAATATTTGATTAGAAACAAATAAGCCTTTTTTTGTGAACCTTAAGTAATCATTTTTAATTTCCATATAAGTATCATTAATAAACGTATTTAACTTAGGAAAATCCACCATTGGATCTCTATTAAAACGTTTATGAACATCTATTAAAGAGATACCATCGGTTTTTCTTAACCCAAATATTAAATAATCTTGATACATCATAAATTCAGTTTGAGCTTCAATCGTTATACTAGAGTTCGTAATGTATTCTGTAATATTAGTTGTATGGTAGTATCTATTTTTACCATCAAACCCGTGTGCGCCGGCACCAATGGCCTCATAAGGCTCTAAAGACCAATACAAGGAGTTGTGAAGACTCTTGGTGTCATTGGATTTAGAAAAATTAGAAACTTCATATTGTCTAAACCCTAATCTAGGTAAATAATCTAGGATAAACTCAAACATATCCGCTTCAATATCAATATCTAGTGGTTTATAAAGATTTCTTTCATATAAGTTATAAAACGTGGTGTTTTTCTCTAAGATTAATGAATAATACGATAAATGTGTGATATCCAATAAATTTAACATATCTAAATCTTCTTTTACAGCGCCAATGGTCTGACCTGGTAAAGCGAATATTAAATCAACACTTACATTTGTTATACCAGCAATTTTTAATGATTTAACTGTATCAAAAACTTGTTGATTGTTATGTTTACGGTTTAATTTATGTAATACTTGTTCATTAAATGTTTGCACCCCGAGAGATACTCTATTAACACCATACTTTTTAAAAATCAAGCCTTTTTCATGGGTATAGGATTCCGGATTAACTTCAATGGTAAATTCTTTGGGTTTTTGATCTAAAAAAATACCTAATAAGTACTCAAGTTGATTAGGACTTAACATAGATGGTGTCCCACCACCAATATAAATTGTGTCAAAAATAGTATTTTTCACACGAGAATATTCATTTTTAAGGGTTGACAAATAATCATCAATCATTTGTTGATTTTTTGGTACCCGTTTGCAGAAATCACAATAAAAACAAATGTGTTCGCAAAATGGAATATGAACATATAAACCCTTCATAGTTATCACCTTTGAACTTATTATAACATGGTTAACATAATATAGGAAGGAAAAAGAAAAAAGTGACAAAAGTCACTTAATTCATTATTTTAAAACGGCATCAATTTCTAATAATTCCTCTTTAGTAAATTCTAAATTTTCTAAAGCCTTCAAGTTATCCTCTAACTGAGATAATTTTGAAGTTGAGATTAATACGCTCGTTAATTTAGGATTTCTAAGTGCCCAAGCCAATGCCATTTGTGCGATATTTTGACCGCGTCTTTTACTGATTTCATCTAATTTAACTAATTTGTTTCTTAGTTCATCGGTTATATCTTTTTCAGTAAACCAAATTGCAGCTTTATTTTTAGCACGTGAATCTTCAGGAATATCTTTGATGTATTTATTTGTTAATTTACCTTGAGCAAGTACACTATACGCGATTGTACCGCCACCTAAATTATACTGAGTCTCTAATAGATTATCGTCCTCTATCCATCTATTTAACATGGAATAACTTGGTTGAGTGATAACATAAGGAACATGCATCTCATCCAGGAGTTTATGGGCGTCTTTAAGCTGTTTTGAGTTATAGTTCGATAACCCAACATATAACGCTTTACCTTGTAAAACGATATCTCTTAAGGCAGTCATTGTTTCTCTTAGATCGGTATTTGGATCATAACGGTGATGATAGAAAACATCCACGTAATCTAGACCTAATCTAGCTAAAGATTGGTCAATTGAGGCCATCAAATACTTTCTTGATCCAAAGTCACCATACGGACCTGGCCACATGTAATAACCAGCTTTGGTTGAGATAATTATTTCATCCCTATAAGGCATTAATGACTCTTTAATGATTCTACCAAACACTTTTTCTGCATTCCCTGCAGGTGGACCATAGTTATTGGCTAAATCGAAATGTGTAATTCCATTATCAAAACATTTCAAAATCATTGCTTTACAGGTCTCATAATTATTATCTTCACCAAAATTGTACCAAAGACCAAATGATAATACAGGGAGTTTAAGCCCTGAAGTGCCTAATCTTCTATAAAGCATCTTCTCATATCTATTTTCATTTGCAATATACATAATTTCACCATCCTCTCTTTATTATAACATTAAAAAAGGACATGATACGTATCATGTCCACAATTTTTAATAAAGTTACAATAATTAATCGTCGCTGCTAAGAATGGTTAAGAAGGCTTCTTGAGGAATCTCTACTCTTCCGATAGATTTCATTTTCTTCTTTCCTTCTTTTTGTTTTTCTAAAAGTTTACGTTTTCTTGAGATATCTCCACCGTAACATTTAGAAATAACGTCTTTTCTTAAGGCTTTAATGGTTTCTCTTGCAATAACTTTGTTACCAATTGCCGCTTGAACTGGGATTTCAAACATTTGTCTAGGTATAATATCTTTTAGTTTTAAACAAAGGTTTCTACCTCTTGCATAGGCAAAATCTCTATGAACGATTGAAGATAATGCGTCAACGATTTCACCATTTAATAAGATATCTAACTTAACTAGTTTTGATACTTTATAATCAGATAAGTCGTAATCAAATGAAGCATAACCACGAGTCGCGCTCTTTAATTTATCGAAAAAGTCATAAACGATTTCGGATAATGGTAATTCGTATTTGATCTCAACTCTCGTTGGGTCAAGATAATTCATAGTATCAAAGATGCCGCGTTTCTTTTGAGCTAAATCCATTACAGGTCCAATATAATCTGATGGACATAGGATAGTTGCTTTAACATAAGGCTCCATTATGGTCTCGATTTCTTGAGGTGAAGGTAGTTTCGAAGGGTTATCTACTTCAATTTGGGTATGATTTGTCATATTAACCTTGTAAATAACGCTTGGAGCAGTTGCGATTAACTCAATTCCAAATTCCCTTTCGATTCTTTCTTGAACAACTTCCATATGAAGTAATCCTAAGAATCCTGCACGGTAACCAAACCCTAATGCTACGGATGATTCTGGTTCATAAACTAAGGAAGCATCATTTAGCGCTAATTTCTCTAAAGCGTCTTTTAGATCATTGTATCGTTCTGTTTCAATCGGGTATAATCCACTAAAAACCACTGGATTTAATGGTCTGTAACCTGGAAACGGATTTTTGGTTGGGTTTTCTTTTAAAGTAATGGTATCACCTACGTGTACGTGATCAATAACTTTAATGGATGCGGTTAGATAACCAACATCACCGGGCATCAAGATGTCTTTCTTCAATTCCTTGGGTGTATGAACCCCAACTTCAACAACTTCATAAGTGGCATTAGTAGCCATCATTTGAATAATATCGCCCTTTTTAACGGCTCCGTTTCTAACTCTAATGAATGGAATTGCGCCTCTAAAAGGGTCAAAAATTGAGTCGAAGATCAAAGCTTCTAAGGGTCTATTAGGTGATCCATCTGGTGCGGGTATGTATTTAACGATTGCCTCTAATACATCTTCAATGCCTAAGCCACTCTTTGCTGATACTAAAACAGCATTGTCCGTTGGAATTCCAATAATGTCTTCGATTTCTTTTAGGACTTTTTCTGGATTTGCATTAGGTAAATCAATTTTATTAATAATAGGAATTATTTCTAAATTATTTTCTAAAGCTAAATAGACATTCGCTAGGGTTTGAGCTTGAATGCCTTGTGCAGCGTCAACAACTAATAAAGCCCCTTCGCATGCGGCTAAACTTCTAGATACTTCATAAGTAAAGTCGACGTGTCCTGGTGTATCAATCAAGTGGAAGATATAATCATTACCATCTTTTGCTTGATATAAAACTTCTACAGCAGTTAATTTAATTGTAATACCGCGTTCTCTTTCTAAATCCATCCCATCTAACATTTGAGATTTCATATCTCGTTTTTCAACTGTTTGCGTTTTTTCTAAGATTCTATCTGCTAAGGTTGATTTTCCGTGGTCGATATGGGCGATAATAGAAAAGTTTCTAATATATTTTTGTCTATCTTTCATTTTTACCCCTACTTCTTTATAACATTAAGATTTTATCATTATTTGTAAAAATTAGCAATCAATGGTTATTATAATCTGAACTCACTTAATTAAAAACGTTTTCACCCATATTAACTAA
>CAYJBF010000036.1:0-9119 GCA_964368415.1 uncultured Acholeplasmataceae bacterium
TATTATATCACCGTTAAAAGAATAATACAAGTTTATATCTTCATATGGCTTCAGGTTTAGTTTTTAGGTATGATATTAAATATTTAATATGTGCTATAAATGAATATTCACCTATTTGTGTATAACCCTTTAGTATTTAATTCGTTAATTAGCCATGCACTTCTATTAATTAAGAAACTTCTAATATATTCTACTTGTCCTAAATGTGTGTGAATATTTACCATTGCTGGGGGATTTGGCCAAACATATTCATCTAATATCGTCCATCTAGTAAAGTTTCTTTGGGCAGCCTCTTTAATGCCATCATAGCTTTGATCTAATATTTCAATCAAATCATCAAAATATACATCAATTACTTCATTAAATCTTTCAATATATCTTGCTTCAAAGGCCTCATTGGTTAAAAGTATTCTAAACCAATCATTGTAATCTACCCAATAGCCTTGATAGCTTGAATCAAAATAATCGCCATTACCTAAAGAGATATCAAAATCCCAAATGGGTCCCATCATTAATTTAGAATTACTATCTCTTTTATAGGAATACACACTCGAATACCCTATATCAACTGCCTTAAATAACTCATAAATGATAAAGTAATCAATTAACACATCCATGTCTACTAACATGTCGTAAGAATGACTATTAAGGGTTAGTTCTAAAGTATTAATAAATGTTTTTATATAGGATACTTTATCTAGTCGAACCGGATCCTCAAAATCAGATAAGTCTGGATCTTTAACCAAATAATTATTTCCGTTTACTCTGACCCAACCTTCATTTTCTAATCCTTCAGACGCTAGACGCTCATCAGCTTCTAATTCTATTAAAAATCCACTATCAAAAGATTCATCTACCGTAATGTTTAGCCCGTTTTTATCTTCTTTTACTTGTTCCGTCATTAAATAGAGACCATCATATCTTCCATTAAAGTAAACCTCTACATACCTAGTATCTAAAGTATAATCTAGATTTAACATTTTTGATAATTGATGGGCTAAATAATTTCTCATTAAACTTTTATCGGTAAATTCAGCTAACAACACATAGTTCTTAACTGCCTTTAATCCAAGCAATGAAGTTCTTTCACTCATTTTAATACGGTATGGTTTTTTATCAAACATCCAAGTAGAGTTTCCTCTACCTCTGATTTCCATACCAATAGGTTCAGTTTTAAAAACATCCGTTGAATCCACTTGAATAGTCCCCTCTAAATATTCTTCTTTTGACGTTACTTCTAAATTGTTTTTGGTTGTAAGGTTGAGTTTATAAACATATGGGGATGCTTTAATTTTGAAGATTTTTTCTGTTTCTAAAACTTTATTGTTCTGTTCAACCATGGATTTTAACGTTACCTCTTTTTCTACTGTTGTATAGTAAAAATCTATGCTGTTAATAATATTTCCTTCATGTTCCCATAAAATAGAACTATCATTAAACAATTTAGGTAATTCATAATCGCATGTGATTTCGCCAGGTAATTCTTCTATAAACTTTTCAAACATCGCTTGATTGGTTGGTTCTATCGTCGGTTTACTACACCCACTAAGAAACAACAAAGTTAAAACTAAGAATATTTTTTTCATCGTGCCACCTCATAACCATTATAACAAAAAACACTAACCGAAGTTAGTGTATGAAGTCTAATATCTCTTTGGTAAGTTCATTTGGTTTATCAATTAAAGGTGAATGACCACATTTGTCATACCGAACGTACTTAACATGTTTTAAGGCATTGTGATTATCTAGGACCATATATTCAGGAACCGTTATGTCTAAAGTTCCCCAAAACGATAAAACAGGTTGTTTAATGAGTTTCATTAAATCTTCACCCTTGGCATAAATGGATGGTTCTTTACCCATGTTTTGATTGGCAAGTGCCCAGTCAGCATCAATTAAACATCTTTGCTTTAAGGTTTCTCTAATATAGCTTAAGTTATCATCTTCATGGGGTTTACCGTATGTATAAATCGTTTTTTCAAAGATATAACTCATCATTTGAGCATTCCCAGATTTTAAGATATCGAGGACCGGCTTTACTTGAACAGGATCTTCTGCCATTTCTTCTTTTGATTTATAAGCTACGCCAATTTGTGGGGTTAAATCTGCATTCTTTTTGAAAATTGGGTAACCTTTATGTGTCGTTGAGTTAATTAAAATTAATCTTCTAACTACATTGTGCCTAGCTGCTAATTCCATCGCAACACCACCACCTAAACTCCAACCTACCACATCCACTTTATTGATGTTCAAAGCTTTTAGAAATAATCTAATGTCGGTCGCAAGTGTGGCTAAGGTATCAAATCTGTTTTCATAACTTGAATCGCCATAACCTCTTAAATCTGGGGCAATTACCCGAATTGTCTTTGGTAGTCTATCAAACAATGGTTTGTAATAAAGGCTACTTGAAAAGTTTCCGTGAATCAATAATAACACATGTTCTCCAGACCCTTGTTCTAAATAGGCATAGGTTTCACCATTACCTATTTTAATTGTTTTTTTCTTCATTGTTACACTCCTATATACTAAATAGAGTATCCTTTATGTTAATAAATCCTAAACATAAACTCGCAAATATCATGGGTTGTTCGTACATACTAGCATGCCCAGCATTTGGAATTTTAACCCAATGACTATTCTTAATCTTTCTTGCGAGAAGTTCTTGATCCCTTATAGGGGTTAAGTAATCTTCTTCTGAAGAAACAATCAAAGTATGTGCGGTAACTTTATTTAGTTCATCTAATACATTATACGATTCCGATGAAATAGTCAACCTTTCCATCTGGTTAATGAATAATTCATTACTAAACAAAGGAACTAATAATTTTTTTCGGTTACTAAACCATTCTTGGTTGTTCTCATAAAAATATGGTGAATAGATGATTGGGATTGTTGTAAAATAGTAAGCCTCACCGTCTAAGTGTCTACCCGCTTTAATCCAACTTCTACCAATATCTCTTAACCACGGTGTGGTGTAAGCAGCCGTATTAAATAAGACAAGTCTATCAACAAATGAAGCCCCATCATTAATACCACTTGAACTACCTGCGGTTACAATACCGTCAGGTTTAAAGACCGGTCTTAGTTTAGCCAATTTTTCTAAACTTGTACTTCTGTTTGGATATTCATCTTTATCAAATACAATTGTTTCTTTTCTAGACTTAATCTCTATAGGAATAATTTCATCAGCAAATCTATCCGTATCCACCGCATGAATTGCTTTAAGTTGTGATTCATATGAAAACTTATCTAATTCTTCTCTTGTTAAGTTATGTTTTTCCGCAATGTTTTCCGCAGTGATTCCCATATGGATTAGGGAAAAAGAATCCATTAAGGCGTCTCTTAAAATAGTATCTTGTAATTCTAAGTTACCCATTTTCACACCGCTTCTTGTTTTTGCAGTGACTAAATATGGGGCATTACTCATTGATTCAACACCACCTGTAACGACTAAATTACTGAAACCGGCTTTAATCGATAAAAAGCCATTCATTACAGATTTCATCCCTGATCCACAAACCATATTTAATGAATAAGCAGGAACATAATTCGGAATACCGGCTTTAATTGAGATTTGTCTCGCAACGTTTTGACCTAACCCTGCAGAGATAACATTCCCAACAATAACCTCATCAATCGCTTGTTTAGGGATGTGATTCTTGTCTAACATTTTCGTCACTACTTGAACACCAAGTTCATCAACAGTAACATCTTTTAATACTGAGTTAAAACTGGCTATAGGCGAACGATTCGCAGCTACAATAAAAACTTTTTTGCTCATAAGAGTCTCCTTTATATAGAATATTTTAAATGTCAAGCGCTTACATGTTTTTTTATTATTTTTATAAAAAACGTTTTCATTAATTGTAATTGTATATATTTATATATAATTATTTTCTTATAATTCCGTAAATAGAATTAACTTGTATTTTTACATTAAAACATTTAAAATAGGTATGGTGATTAAATGAGACTAAGTGAATTCAACAAACCAAAGACATCACGCGGTGAAAAGACATTTAATAAAATCGTTAAAACTGGAAAAACATTATTTGCTAAACAAGGATTTTATGGAACTTCTATTAATGAAATTATCGAAAAAGCAAATGTTGCTACCGGTACTTTTTATATTTATTTCGACTCTAAACTTGCATTATATTTATATATTTTAGAAGAATACCAAAACTCTATTAGAGCAGCTTCTTCAATTGCTACTGAAGGCTTGACAGATAGAGTTGAAATTGAAAAAGCTGGTTTAAAAGCTTTTATTCAATATGCCCTATACGACAAACTCGCTTATAAAATTATTTGGGAATCTTTAACTGTCGACTACAATATTTTTAGAAACTATTATGAATCATTTTCTAATAGATATGTAAACAATTTGATTAAATCTTCTGAAGCAGGACAATTAAAAGAAGGCGTTCACCTTAAAACACTTTCTTATATATTCATGGGGATTGCTAACTTCGTCGGTTTACAAGCAATTTTTAAAGAAGATATTACTGAAGAAGAAATTGATTTGTTGGTTGATCAAGCAATTCATATTATCCATCACGGCGCATTTAAATAATATAGGACTTGATATCTTATTTTTTTGTGTTAAAATAAATAAGGTTGGCCCCCTTAGTTAAGTGGTATAACGCAGGCATGGTAAGCCTGAATTGCAAGTTCGATTCTCGCAGGGGGCACCATTATTTAAAATACAGAGTCTTTCAACAGACTTTTTTATTTTTTCCGAATGTAAAACGTTTACATTTTATTATTGCGTTTCAATGGTTGACAAAAAACTAGAGATACTTTATTATTATCTCAAACAAAAAAAGTTTAGAGGCAGCGATGCAGATGAGTACTACATGGAAGAGACATCTAGTGAAGTGTACGAAAGGCAATCATCGCCGAATAACAATTTAGGTATAAGTTGTTATGGGGTTACAAAAAATATTTGTAACACTCCTACTATCAAAGTAGAGGCGCTAATACGTAGTAATCCTTTTATTTATTATTATACGTAAAGTGTCCCTTGGACACTTTTTTTGTTAAAAATAAAAGGAGAAATAGAAATGAAAAAATTTCTAAGTATTTTTGTTTTAATGGTATTCGGCATTAGTTTAAGTGCTTGTACTGACTCAAGAGAAACTTTAGTGGTTGGTTTAGAGGCAGCTTATGCACCATTTAACTGGTCCACCCAAACAGCAAATGCACACACAGTTAGACTTGATGGGCAAATTGGTTATGCGGATGGGTATGATGTTGTTGTAGCAAAACATATTGCCGAACAACTCAACATGAAACTTGTTATTAAAGCGATTGAATGGGATGGTTTAATTCCTGCACTACAAACCAATACGATTGATGTAATTATTGCAGGTATGAGCCCAACAGCAGATAGGGCTTTAACCGTTAACTTTAGTGATATCTATTATAAAAGTGAACAAGTAATGGTTGTTTTAAAAACAAGCCAATATGTAAATGCTACTTCTTTGGTTGATTTTAGTGGGGCTAAGGTGGTTGCTCAGCTTGGTACTTTACAAGATGATTTAACAGACCAAATTCCAAATGTAAATCATCTAACACCACTTGAATCTTATGGGGCTATCACACAAGCAGTAAGATCCGGTGAAGCTGATGCGTTTGTAGCCGAGTTACCTGTTGCACAAAGTATTATTGGTACCAATAGTGATTTAACTTTTGTTCAATTTGATGAAGAAAACGGATTTGTTGTAACAGATGAACAAGTGAGCGTTAGCATCGCATTTAGAAAATCTGATACTGAACTACTTGAACAAATCAATGAAGTACTCGCATCAATTACCACCGAACAACGTAATCAGTGGATGAACGACGCATTAGCTCGTCAAAATTAATTTATGTATTTATTGATGGAATTACCCGACCAAAGCGAATTCTTAAAGACTATTATTTACTTATTTATCACCTACTATAAAATCATTCTTTATGGATTAGGTGTTACCATCTTATTGTCAGTGGTTGGAACAATTGGTGGGTTTGTATTAGCGCTTGGATTAACTCAACAAAGGGTTATTCATATCGACAAGAAGAGAGAGAAACGATTTAAAAGAATTTTAAAACAGACACTTAAATCATTAGGTAATGGTTATGTCACTTTATTTAGAGGAACCCCTATGATCGTTCAAGCTATGATTATTTATTATGGTATTGCGACATTAGATATATTCTCATGGTGGAATCCATTAACTGCTGGTTTAATTATTGTCACAGTTAACACAACAGCTTATATTAGTGAAGTATTAAGAGGGGGCTTACAAGCAGTCCCAATCGGACAAATGGAAGCCTCAAGAAGTTTAGGTTTAACCCATAATCAAGCCATGCGTAAAGTAGTTTGGCCTCAAGCAATAAAAAATTCATTACCAGGGATTGGAAATGAATTTGTGGTAAACCTTAAAGATACTGCCGTACTAAGTGTGATTAGTGTTGTAGATTTATTCTACGCAGTGAAACAATCCGCTAGCGCAACTTATAGAACCATTGAGGCATTCGTCATTGCGGCAATCGTCTACTTGATCATCACCTATATATCCTCTAAATTCGTCAACTATTTACAAAAAAGAGTTGGTACAGCAAAGGTGGTTAAAGCATGAGTTTATTATCAGTTAGAAACATTAATAAGGCTTATGATAAAACCCCCATTTTAAAAAACGTTAGCCTAGATATTTACAAAGGCGAAGTTATCACCATCATTGGTCAATCAGGCAGTGGGAAGACCACATTACTGAGATGTTTAAACTTACTCGCCGAACCCGATGATGGACATATTTACTTTCTAAATAACGATATTACTAATCCCCATACTGACATTAATAAAATGCGTATGCAAATGGGAATGGTATTCCAGTCGTTTAACTTATTTTCTAATCTAAGTGTGATTGAAAATTGCATGCTTGCTTTAACTGAAGTTTTAAAAATGGATAAACAACAAGCTGAAGAGAGAGCAGTTAAGTATTTAACCAAAGTAGGCATGCAAAATTTCATCCACAAAAGCCCACAAACTTTATCTGGTGGTCAACAACAAAGAGTCGCTATCGCAAGAGCTTTATGCATGGAACCTCAACTCATGTTATTTGATGAACCTACATCAGCTTTAGACCCGCTTTTAGTTGATGAGGTCTTAGGGGTTATTAAAGACCTTGCTAAAGAAGGAATGACCATGGTTATTGTGACCCATGAAATGAGTTTTGCTTATGAAATATCAAACCGAATTATCTTTATGGATGAGGGTGAAATCGTTGAAGAGGGATCCCCTTCACAATTATTTAAAAACTCAACTAATCCAAAAACCAGAAAATTCATTGATAACTTCATAAAAAAACAAATTATACTATAAAAAACCTGCTTGACATGTACTAGTACATAGTACTGTAATCAAGCAGGTTTTTTTATTGTTTATTTTGATACGCTTTATAAATATCGTCAGCAATATCTTCAAGCGGTTGATTCTTATTATGAATTTCAAGATCAATTCTAAGAATATTTTTCTTTTTGAACCGTTTATCATCGTTCTTAATTCTATCGGAAATTGATTCTACTGAGTCACCTCTAAAAGTCATATAATTTTTTCTTGATTCTTTAGAAGCTTCAATAAGCACCACAAATACACTTTTACCTAAGATTTCAATAAATGAGTTAGCTCCATTCGGTTCTAGTATGACAATCCCGTTTTCTTTCAAATCCGCTTTATTCGTCCCATAAAAGTTTTCTTGATAACTTGTAACCTCAAGAAAAGAGCCACTTATCAAAAGTTTATTGAAATTCTCTTTTGTCACAAAGTGGTAATCTATATCTTCTACTTCATGGACTCTTTTGGGTCTAGTTGTCGTGGTAATAATCTTTTCAAAACCGTATTTACTTTTTAAAATTTTAGCTACTTCAGTTTTACCTGAAGCACTCGCACCTATTAAAATAATCATCTTAACTATGTAACAATAAAATTAATTCACGTAAAGACTTAACCGCTACAGCCGTAGAAGCACCACTTGGATCTAAATATGGGTTTAATTCAACAATATCAGCACCAACTAAGTTGTTAAGTTGTTCAAACAGTTTAAAAGCTTTTAATAAGTCTTTATACTGCATTCCACCCGGTTCAGGGGTTCCAGTTCCTGGAAATACACCAGGGTCTAAAACATCTAAATCAATTGTGATATAAACAGGTTTGTCTTTTAACTTTTGAATGGTTTCTTCTAGGGTTTCAAAATCAAACTTTCTAATATATGTATGACCACTATCAGCCCATTTAAATTCATGTGAATCCCCACTTCTTATCCCAAAAGAATATATTTTTCCATCTCCTAAAAAATCATGAATTCTTCTAATAACAGTTGCGTGTGAATATTTCATCCCAAAAAACTCATCTCTTAAATCCGTATGTGCATCTAAATGAATGACATGTAAATCGGGATGGGATTCATAGACCGCTTTAACCACTGGATAAGTTACTAAGTGTTCGCCCCCAATCATCATGGGTTTCTTATCATCTTTTAATATTACCTTAGTGGTATCATATATTTTATCTAAAGCTACTTTTACATCGCCAATTGGTAAATCAATGTCCCCAATATCACAAGTTTTAAAGTTTTTTAAATCCTTGTCCTGATAAGGGCTATACCATTCTATTCCAATTGAATCAACTCTAATAGCGTTACCGGCAAATCGTGTGCCTGGTCTAAATGAAGTGGTTGCGTCCATCGGACATGAAAATATAACGACATCAGATTCTTTATATTCTGATATGCAACTTTGAAAACTTAAATCTACTTTATTAAACTTATTCATCTTTATCCTCCCAAAGCCAATTGTCTCTATCAACGACTTTGATATATCCATTATTTAATTCACTGAAAATAACTGACCCGTTTTCTTGATAAAAGGCTAAATCATTCAAGAAATCTTCTGTTATATACTCACCAGGTATCAACATCGGTATTCCTGGGGGATATATCATAATCGATTCAGCACTAATTTCATTTTCACTATCCGCTAAAGGGATAATCTTATAAGGCGCATGGTATGCAACCCTTGGTCTACAAAATGACTCAGGAAAATCGTAATTAAACTTAATTTTATCGAGCGGTTCTTTA
>CAYJBF010000037.1:0-9049 GCA_964368415.1 uncultured Acholeplasmataceae bacterium
TTTATGGATAATGAACAAATAAGAGAAATTAATCTAATGTATAGAGAGATTGATAAAGCCACTGATGTAATAAGTTTCCCTGATAAAGAGGATGACTACATTGGTGATATCTTCATTTCATTAGAACGTGCTAATGAACAAGCTCTAGAATACGGACACTCTTATGAAAGAGAAGTGGGTTTCTTAGCGGTTCATGGGTACTTACATTTACTTGGATATGATCATCATAATGAAACGGATGAAAAGATTATGATTGAAAAACAAAATGAAATTTTAAAACTTGCAAAGTTAGAAAGGATACAAAATGAATAGTTTAGTTAAAGAAGCCATTAAGGCAAGAGAAAACTCATATAGCCCATATTCCAAATTTGGGGTAGGGGCAGCAATATTATTAAAAGATGGTAAAGTCATTCATGGGGCTAATATTGAAAATGTTAGTTATGGACTTTCTAATTGTGCAGAAAGAAGCGCGCTGTTTTCCTTATATTCTCAAGGTTATAAAAAAGAAGACATTAAAGCCATGGCTGTTACGGGTCACACAACCAATCCAATTAGTCCATGTGGCGCTTGTAGACAAGTGATGAAAGAATTATTAAATGGTGATACCCCAATTTATTTATCTAATATTGATGGCGATGTCAAAGAAGTTACCATAGCTGACCTATTACCTTATTCATTTGATGAGATAGAGGATCATGAGTAATTTTAAAAGTGGATTTGTAGGTATTATTGGAAGAGCCAATGTTGGTAAGTCAACGCTCCTTAATACGATAATGGGTGAAAAAATATCAATTACCTCGTTTCAAGCCCAAACCACAAGAACCCAAATCTTAGGGGTAAAAACAACTGAAAGTGCCCAAATCATATTTATGGATACACCTGGTATCCATAAACCTAAACACGCTTTAGGCGAATTTTTAGATGAACAAGCGGTAAGCGCCATTCAAAGCGTTGATGTGATTTTGTATTTAGTTGATAGTCCGTATAGTTTTGCTCAAGATTTTGTGATAAGACATTTTAAAGAAACCAATACACCTGTATTTTTAGTGATTAATAAAATCGATTTATTAAAATCTAAAATTGAGATAGATAAGATTATCTTATCGTATATGGATAAATTTAACTTTAAAGGGATTTATCCAATCAGTAGTAAAACATCTCAAAACATCGATTATTTACTGGCTGATATTATAGAAGAACTACCAGAAGGTGACTTAATGTATGATGAGTCGGTTAAAACCCCTCAAACTGATTTTGAGAGAATGGCAGAAATGATTAGAGAAAAAGTATTATTGCATACTAAAGAAGAAATTCCTCATAGTGTCGCAGTAGTCATTGAACATGCGGGCTATGAACATAATCTATATGTCGTATATGCTTCGATTATTGTTGAAAGAGACTCTCAAAAGAATATCTTAATTGGTAAACAAGGTTCGATGTTAAAACTCATTGGAACTGAGGCAAGAAAAGATATTAATCATACTTTAGAAACTCAAGTCCATTTAAACTTATGGGTTAAAGTAATTAAAGATTGGCGTAATAGACCTCAAGACTTAAAGGGATTAGGTTATGACCTCTAAAGGGTTGATTTATAAAACTCAAGACTACCAAGAATCGTCTAAATTATTATATGTATATACCCCTTACGGGAAATATACACTCGTTTCTAAGGGGTCTAAGAATTATAAAAATCCCAATCATTATTTATCAGATTATCTGACTCTAATTGAATTTGAACTGAATCCTGATAAACCCATGCAAACCCTTAAACAGGCTAAATTGACTAATGACTTTCAAGCGATTAAAAAAGATTATTTAAAGGTAAAAGATGCATCAATAATCCTTAATAGCATTGGACATCTTTTAACCGATGATTTACCGCATGAACGGTTATTTAATTTAATCATTCATATGTTAAGTTTTAACGACTTACATTTTGCTGCATTAACTTACATGATTAAATTAACTTACGGTTTAGGTTATGAGTTATCATTTAAAAAAGAAAATGCGATAGGTTTTAATCTCGCCACTGGTCAAACAGTTACAGAAGATGAAGAATTAAAGCCTGACCTAGGGATACAAGAAACCGCACAACTAATGAAACTCTATTACTTAACAGAAGAAATAGAAATAGATTTAAACATAAAAAATATATTAATAAAATTCATAAAGGCTTATTATGAGTATCATATGGATTATGATATTAAAGGCTTATAGAAAGGATTAGACTTATGACTTTAGATAAAATTGTAAATTTTGCGAAACAAACTGGATACATCTATCAAGGCTCTGAACTTTATGGGGGTCTATCAAATACATGGGATTACGGTCCACTAGGATCACTTTTAAAACAAAACATTAAATCCGCCTGGATTAAACGTTTTATAACTGAAACACCTTATAACGTTTTATTAGATTCATCGATTTTAATGAATAAAGAAGTCTGGGTTGCCTCAGGCCACTTAGGTGGTTTTAGTGACCCACTAACGGAATGTCTAAATTGTCATACAAGACATAGAGCGGACCATCTAATTAAGACACATAATAGTGAAATTAATCCAGATGGTTGGACCAACGATGAATTATTTGAGTATTTAAAAGACCATGATATTAAATGTCCAAACTGTGGTAAACATAACTGGATGGAAATTAGAAAGTTTAATTTAATGTTTAAGACCAACCAAGGGGTTATTGAAGATGAGTCTAACACGGTTTATTTAAGGCCAGAAACCGCTCAAGGGATATTCGTTAACTTTAAAAATATTCAAAGAACTACCAGAAGAAAAGTACCGTTTGGGGTAGGTCAAATTGGTAAGTCATTTAGAAATGAAATTACCCCTGGTAACTTCATTTTTAGAACCCGTGAATTTGAACAAATGGAACTTGAATTCTTTTGCTCACCAGGCACTGAAATTGCATGGTTTGATTATTGGTTAAATGAAATGAAACAATTTTTAACCGATTTAGGCTTAAGCGCTGAAAACTTAGACTTCCATGAACATACCTTAAAAGAGTTATCTCATTATTCCAATAAAACAGTGGATATTCTTTACAATTTCCCTTGGGGATTTGATGAGTTATGGGGGATTGCCTCAAGAACAGACTTTGACTTAAAAGCGCATCAAACACACTCAAAAGAGTCTTTAGAATATTTAGATCCTGAAACCAATGAAAAATATATTCCCTACGTGGTAGAACCCTCGATTGGCGTAGAACGCTTATTATTGAGTATTTTAAAAGAAGGGATTAAAGAAGAAGAATTAGAGGACGGTAAAACAAGAGAGGTCTTCAAGATTCATCCTTATTTAGCGCCTTATAAAGTAGCGGTCTTACCATTGATTAAAAACAAACACCAAGATAAGTCTTTAGACGTATACAAAGCGTTATCTAAACACTTTAGCGTGGTTTATGATGAAACACAAAATATTGGTAAACGTTACCGAAGACAAGATCAAATTGGAACACCATTTTGTTTAACAGTTGATGAACAATCTATTGAAGACAACACAGTAACGATTCGTGAACGTGATACGATGAATCAAATTAGACTACCATTAAATGAGGTTACGCACTACATATTAGAGAGAATTAAATTTTAAATTATAAAAAGGGAGGGGTAAAATGGCGATTGATAACGCAATTTTAAATGAAATCAATGAAAAAACCGATATACTTGCCTTAGTTAGCCCTTATGTTAAGTTACAAAAAAAGGGTAAAAACTACTTTGGCTTATGTCCTTTTCATGATGACACAAACCCTTCCTTTTCTGTTTCAACAGAAAAAAATATCGCTAAATGCTTCAGCTGTGGTGAGGGTGGTTCACCCATCACCTTCTTACAAAAAATTAAAAATATTCCCTTTGATCAAGCAGCTTTGGAACTTGCTGAACCACTAGGTATTAAACTAAATATCCAAAGAATCGAGAAACAACAAACTTTAAAAGAACATGAGGCTTTAAATGAGGCTAATATCTTCTATAAATTTTACTTAAAGAATTCAAAAACAGGTGAAAAAGCTTTAACCTATTTAAAGAATAGGGGATTATCTTTAGATGACATTGAACACTTTAAAATTGGGTTAGCCCCTAAAGAATATGATTCTTTGTATAATCTTCTTAAACAAAAAGAGTTTGATGACCAAACTATTGAAAATGCTGGTTTAATCAGTAAGAAAAGTGACCGGGTTTATGATCTATTTACGTATAGAATTATGTTTCCACTGTCTGATTTAGATGGTAGAATCATTGGTTTTAGTGGTAGAAGTGTTGATAATAAGGAACCTAAATATTATAATAGCCCAGAAACCTTTATCTTTAAAAAAGGTGAGATTTTGTATCATCTCCATGAAGCGTTGGGGGACATTAGAAAACAAGGGTTTGTCATATTACATGAAGGGTTCTTTGACGTTATCTCATCTTATAAAGCGGGGTTAAAGAACGCAGTTGCGACAATGGGTACCGCCTTAACCCCAAACCATGTAAAACTCTTAAGTGACTATACAAAAAGGGTTATTGTGGCTTATGATGGGGATAACGCTGGAATTGAGGCAACCTATAAAGCCATTAAACTATTTGAAAGAACTAATATTAGAGTAGATATCTTAGTACTTCCTGAAGGATTAGACCCGGATGAATACTTTAAGAAGTATGGGGCAGTTAAGTATGTAAATCTTTATAAAAAGAACTTGGTTGATCCGTATGAATTTATGTATGAATCAACAAAGAAAGGCCTTAATTTATCCAACTTAAATGATGCGGCCCATCTAAAAGATTTTACGTATAAAATGGTTTTAGATAAACCAGTATCGATAAAAGAGATTTATATCAATAAGCTGGCTAAAGACTTAAATGTCTCTACTTATAGTCTTTCTTATTTTTTAACTAGAGAAATCAAGACGATTAAACCTCAAGTTAAACCTTCAATTCAATTTCCAAAGAAATATTATAAAGCGGAAAATCAATTATTCATTCAAATGATGCGTAATAAACAAGATGCGGTTAGAATTAGCCAAGCCTTGAGTGTGAGTTATGTATGTGATCCGGTAGTATTTAAACTAAGAAATATTTTAATGATCAAATACTATCAGTTTCATGAAGACTTTTATAAGGATGAATTTATTATCTTACTGTCAAAAGAAAGAGATTCTGAAGAATTAACAGAAAAATTCTTTGAAATCTATCATAGTAATGATAACCGTCAAGAGTTTACTTACCCTGAATCGGCAGTAAATGCGTTAATTCAAGTGGTAATTAATGTCAATTTGGAAAAAGAGTATAAAGCATTAATCAAAGAAACGGCAGAAGAAAATGAATCGTTTCAAAAAGCTTCTTATGCAGAAAAAGTTAAAAAACTGAAAATAAAGAAACTGAAAAGTAAAAAAGGAGACCTCTCATGAATAAAGAATCACTCCAAGCTTTATTAGATAAATATAACGAAACAAAACAAATTCCTTTTGAAGAATTACTTATAGAAGTAGATATTGAAGAGGAAGACTTTGAAGCGCTTGAATCAAAATTATTAGAATTAGGGTATACCATTAAAGATGAAGACGCAGCGGTTATTACTGGTTTAGAACCAGAAGCAGTCGCTAGACCTGATAAATTAGATTCTTATTCATTATTTATGAAAGATGTTCTGACTTATAAATTGCTCACTAAAGAAGAAGAGTTTGAGCTCTCTAAAAAGATTATTGAAGGGGCTTCATATGTGGGTAAGAATAACCTCACGACTGAAGAACAAGCTCTCTTAGAAGCTGGTTATGAAGCTAGAGAAAAACTAATCATCCATAACTTAAGGCTAGTGGTGGCGATATCCAAACGTTATCAAGGCCAACTCGACCAAATGGATTTAATTAGTGAAGGGGCACTTGGGTTAATGAGAGCGGCTGAGCGCTATGATTATACAACGGGGAACCGTTTTTCTACGTATGCAACCTGGTGGATTAAACAAGCGATGAGCCGTGCGATTGCGAAATACGCAAGAACTATTAAGATACCAATTCATTTAGTTGAGAAATTAAATAAGCTCTATAGAACTACAATTCGCTTACAAACCAAACTCAATAAAGAACCGACCATAGAAGAAATCGCTAAAGCATTAAAGGTAAGTGTGAGTGAGGTTGAATCCTTACAATCCTTATCCACTTCGATTATTTCTTTGAATCAAGAAATAGGCGATGAAGGCGATACGACCTTACAAGATTTTATTGCTTCTGATTTAGATACCCCTGAAGAAGCATTTTTAAAGAGTAAGAAAGTAGAACAGTTAGATGCGTTACTAAAAACATTACCAGACCGTGATGAACAAATCGTGAGATACCGATTTGGGTTAAAAGACGGTAAAATATATACGTATCAAGAAATTGGTGAACTCTTTGATTTAACTAGAGAAAGAATTAGGCAAATAATTAAGACTAGTTTAGTTGCCATGCGTAAAAATAATAAGACATTTGAGAAAAAGGATGTGATTTAAGATGGAAAACAACAAAATATATAAAGCTTTGTTAAAAATAGCGAAAGAGAAAAATAATTATTTGTCTCCTAGTGACATTGAATCAAAGCTACAACCAAGTAATAAAGATTATCAAGATATTATTGATGCATTAATCTTAAAAGGGGTGGAAGTCGATGAACCATTCATCGAAGACGAGGTAGATTTAGAATTTGAAGACTTAGGTAGTGACTTAAGTACTGAAAATGATGAAGATGACCTTTTAGATGATGATTTAGAGTTTGTTGAAATAGACTTAGATGAAATGAGCTTATCAACCTTAGATGTTGAAGAAATCAAAGAAGAAGAGCTTTTAGACATTGAAACACTAGTTCCTACTGTTAAGGTAGATGACCCTGTGAGAATGTATTTAAAAGAAATTGGCCGTATTCCACTATTAAATGCGGAAGAGGAAGTTAACTTAGCCATTCGTGTGGAACACGGTAAATATGCCGCTGAACAAATCGAAGAAGCGAAAAAGTCTGGTCATGTATTTCCAGATAATGAACGTGTTCAATTAGAACAAATGATTGAAGACGGTTTAATTGCGAAAAATAAACTAGTTGAAGCGAACTACCGTTTAGTTGTTTCAATTGCGAAAAAATATGTGGGTAGAGGGATGTTATTCCTTGACCTTATTCAAGAAGGAAACATGGGGTTAATTAGAGCGGTAGATAAGTTTGACCATAGTAAAGGCTTTAAGTTCTCTACCTATGCAACTTGGTGGATTAGACAAGCTATTACAAGAGCGGTAGCCGATCAAGCGAGAACCATTCGTATTCCTGTGCATATGGTTGAAACGATTAATAAACTGGTTCGAATTCAACGTCAATTAGTTCAAGAATTATCACGTGAACCAACGACTGAAGAAATCGGGGAAAAGATGGGAATTACGGCAGAACGTGTTCAACAAATCCAAAAGATTGCTCAAGAACCAATCAGTCTTGAAGCGCCGGTTGGTGAAGAAGAAGATTCTTCATTAGGCGATTTTATTAGTGATACCAATACATTAAACCCTTATGAATATTCTGTTCAAGAATGGGTAAAAAGAACCTTAAATGAGGTCTTAGAAACCTTAACCGATAGAGAAGAAAAAGTCTTACGATTAAGATATGGTTTATTAGACGGTAAAACCCATACACTTGAAGAAGTCGGTAAAGAGTTTGGGGTTACCCGTGAACGTATTAGACAAATTGAAGGTAAGGCACTAAGAAAGCTTAGACAACCAAGCCGTCAAAAGAAATTAAGAGACTTTAACTTAAACCGATGAAACGATTAGATTCAATTGTTCAACTGATTAAAGGGGCTCATACTGTCTTAGATATTGGGACAGACCATGGGCTCGTTCTAATTGAGGCTGTTAAACAAGGCTACATTCAACAAGGCATTGGATCAGATGTTAATGCAGCCCCTTTAGCCTCTACAGAAACACATTTAAAAGATATTGGATTAAGTGATAAAATCAAGTTGGTATTATCAGATGGATTTGAGAATATCAAAGATAGTTATGATGTGGTAGTGATTACGGGAATGGGTTTTAAGCTAATGAAACATATCTTATCTAAACCACACCAACGTCCTAATTATTATGTTTTAAGTCCACACCATGAACTAGAAGAGTTGAGAGCTTATTTATCTGGTCATGGTTATGAAATAATTGATGAAGTGATCGTATATGAGAAAAAGCCCTATATTATTTTAAAAGTAATTAATAATAAAAAAACACTTAGTGAAAGAGATATTCTCTTAGGTCCAGTTTTACAAACTAAGAAAGAAGCACTCCCTTATTATGAGGATAAACTTCAAGTAAAATTAAACTATGTAAAACATTTAAAAGGAAATGACTTAAAACGGGTAGAAAAAGAAATAAATTACTATAAAAATATTATAGATACTTTGTTAAAATCATAATTTATGTTAATTATCTATCAAAGTGAATTAAATTCAGACTTTTTACTTTACTTTTACAAATGAAAGATGTATAATTTAGCATGTATAAGGAGGGGACAACATGATTGACAACAAAATTAAAGATGCTCAAGAGTTAGAGCGTTTACTACAAGGTTTAAGAAGAACAGGCGTTTATAAGCATAAAAAATATGAACTTTCAGATGCGGATATTACACTTCTGTTTTCTGTGTCGTTTGGGGATCCGACAGGTATTAAACCATCTGAAATTGCGAAGAGATTAAAAATCACTTTACCAGCAGTTACACATAAGATGAATAAACTGGTGGATGATGGATATTTAACAAGACGGGATTCTAAGAGCGATCACAGAGTTACTTATGTTTTACTTACTGAAAAAGGAAGTAAATACATTAAATCTATAGAAGAAGATTATTATGCCAAAATTCTTAAATTAATGAAGCGTTTAGGTGAACGTGATACAGATACTTTTGTACGTATTTTAAATAAAATAAATGCGTCTGGTAAACTTTAATAAATAAAAGGATGATTTTCATCCTTTTTTTTTCGTTTTAGGGCTTTACTTTTGGGTATCACTGGGTTATAATAATATAGCTGTCTAAAAGTAATGGTGCAGTAGCTCAGTTGGATAG
>CAYJBF010000038.1:0-9030 GCA_964368415.1 uncultured Acholeplasmataceae bacterium
GTTTTATAGAGAGAATCAAATTTATTCTATATAATCGTGTGTTTATTAACCTATATTTACTTTTTTAGTTCTACCAAATACTAACCATTTTAACTTTAGGTAAGTACATTTTATCCTCTTTTTGAATTTCATAAAATTCTTGGAATTCAGGAAGATTGCTTAACTGCATATTGGCTCTTAATATTGAAGGGCCGTGTACATCAACCGTTAATAATAACTTGCTGTATTCTTTAGAGGATTTTTGACGCCAAACACGTGCCCAATTCTTAAAGAATTCATCGTAATTATGCTTATCTCCTTTTTTAGAGGCTTCTAGAGCACATCTTAATCCACCACTATCGGCGATATTTTCAGAAACAGTTAATTCACCGTTACAAACCCCGTACCCGGTTTCAATCCCATCAAATAAGGCAATCATATCTTTTGCTTTCTTATTAAATGCCTCTAAATCTTCTTCTTTCCACCAGTTCAATAAAGATCCGTTTTCATCAAACTTAGCCCCATTATTGTCAAAAGCATGAGAAATTTCATGTGCCATCACGGCCCCAATTCCCCCATAGTTTTCACTTGGTGTTTGGTTTAAACTGTAATAAGGACTTTGAAGAATGGCTGCTGGAAAGACGATTTGATTATTTAGTGGACTATAGTAAGCATTAACCATACTTGCAGGCATACCCCATAAGTTTTTGTTTGGAACCTTGTTAAATTTCTTAAAGTTTTCATCATTAATAATTCTATTCATTCTTAATCGTTCGATTACTAAGTTTGAACCCTTATCATAACCTAATATTTCAAATCTAGCGTAATAGGGTGGTAGTTCATCTGGATACCCAACATGAACCGATAAATTATCTAGTTTTTTAATTGCTTTTTCTTTTGTTTCTTCATTCAACCAAGTGTTTGTTTGAATTCTTTGTTCATAAACCCCAATCATTTCATGAACCATGTTTTTAACATCTTTTTTAGCAATTGGACCAAAGTAGTTCTCACCATAATAAAGTCCAACCACTTGACTAAACTTATTATACGCTTGATAGAAACCCGCCTTTTCTCTACTTTGTGCTTCTTTAATTCCTGAAAGTGCTCTTGAGAATGCACCTCCAGCAATTCTAATATCATCCGATAAATCTGATGCAAAACCAATGGCGTTGGAAACAATCATCCACGATTTGATAATTTCAAAGTTTTCTTCATTAACAATACTATCAAATGCGTTAATGAAATCTAAGTTCATCACTATTAATTTATCAACTTCTTGTTTAACTAATTCTTCTGCTGGTTGAATAACATTAAAGTTTTTTGTTAGTTTTTGAACTTCTGCTTTTTTAACTGGGTTATACATTTTTACATAATCCGCAGCTTCAACACTAGACTTAGTCACTGGGACTAATAAACTATCAAATGCTAATGCATCATTTATAAGTTTATCAGTTTGTTCTTTAGTAAAACCATATAGACTAAGTAAGGCATTAGTTGTTTGAGTGAATAACCCTAATAACTGTGCTTTAGTCGTTTCGTCTTTATAATACGAAGTATCTGGTAAAAATAATCTTGATGCCCCAAAATATAAGACTTGAATATTACTGTTTAAGAAATCTTGAGATACCCCAAACCCAAACGGGGTTTCAATTCCTTCTAAAGAGAAATCTTTAAATGATAACTCTAAATCTTTAAGATTATTTAACGCATGAATCTTATTTAATACCACTTCAAATGGTTTTGTCCCAAGTTTATTTCTTGAGTCAAAATCTTTTGTCATTTGATACAGTTTAACAAAGTTTTTTAATTCGTTACTTAAACCTGATTGATCTTTTTCCCATTTTGCTGCTAAATCCATTAATGTTTTTTCAATGCCTAAATGTAGTTCAATAAACGCAGAGATTGTAGGTTGGTCCCCAGGGATAACCGCATTTTCAAGCCACTCACCATTAACTGATTCATAGAAATTTTGTTTAATTAAATGTTTTTCCATTCTCACACCTCTTTTTACTATTGTAACATTTTAATACCTAATTTATCTTAAAAATAATTTTATTTTTTTACGCAAACCAATAAGAAAAAATCTTTAATTGTGCTATTCTTGTGATAGAGGTGTTTAATATGTTAGAAAAAGAGATCATGTATGATTCAATGAATCTAGATTATACTAATAAAAATATTAAACCTGTTTATCAAGCCCATAAGAACGCTAGAATCGTGATTATCGGGCAAGCTCCAGGCGAAAAAGCTCAAAAAAGTGGTATTCCTTTTGACGATGTCAGTGGAGAGCGCTTAAGATCTTGGATGGGCATCAATAAAGAAACGTTCTATTCTGATAAAATTGCTATACTCCCGGTGGATTTTTATTTCCCGGGTAAAGCTGCTACTGGTGACCTTCCCCCAAGAAAAGAGTTCGCTGGTAAATGGCATCCTTTGCTTTTAAAACAAATGCCTCAAATCAAACTAACCATACTACTTGGTGCTTATGCCATTAAACACTATTTAAGTGTGCATGTTGTTACCGAAGCGGTTAGACACTATGACACTTACTTACCACACTATTTTGTTTTAATACACCCTTCTCCACTTAATCAAAGATGGATTAGTAAAAACCCTTGGTTTAATGACCTAATACCCGTACTACAAGAAACGGTAAAAAATATACTAAATGAGTGATTCCATGTTAATAATAAGTCCTTACACAGATCCCTATAAAAACTTAGCTTTAGAAGAATATATCTTAAAACACCTAAAAAGTGATAAGTCTATTCTTTTTTTATGGCAAAATATCCCTTCTGTTATCTTAGGGAGAAACCAAAATACCTACGAAGAGGTTAATCTAATCTATACGACTACACACAATATTCCTGTTATAAGAAGAAAAAGTGGTGGCGGAACGGTTTATCACGATCTAGGAAACATTAATTATTCCATTATTACCGACAAAACAGGACACGTAAAGGCTTATGAAAAACTTACTAAACCCATTGTAAGTTTTCTTCAATCATTAGGTTTAGATGCCTTTTTTTCAGGAAAAAGTGATATTTATATTCGTAATACAAAAATATCGGGTAATGCCCAATACCTGTTTGGTAATAGAATCTTACATCACGGTACCTTACTTTTTAATTCCAATTTAGATACCCTAAATCTAATCTTAAAAAACAAACAATCTATCACCAGTACCTCTGTTAAATCAAATAGAGCTTTAGTTGGTAATGTTAGTGATTATTTAACAATGGATTTAGGCACGTTCAAATCCTTACTAACCAACTATTTTAATGAACCTATTTATGAACTTACTGAACTTGATTTACATAAAGCATCTTTATTAGAAAGAAATTATCAATCGTATGAATGGAATTATGGTGAATCACCAAATTTCACCATTAATAAATGGTTTAATAGTTATGGCATTACTATTACAGTTGAAAAGGGATTCATTAAAAGTTGTCTGATTACTTATAATAACAACCCTATTACAACAAACTATCTAAATAAACCATTTCATCCTGATACATTTAATGACAATTTAGATATAAAATACAATTTATTTGACTAAGAAAAAGTTGAGCTTTTCCGCTCAACTTTTATTTTTATACATGGATTGGTTTATCAATTGCCCCTAAGGCTGCTTCAAAGGTTAACTCACTTAAAGTAGGGTGTGGATGAATTGATGCTGCAATTTCATAGGCTGTGGCCTCGGCTTGCATCGCTACCGCAAATTCACTAATTAACTCTGTCGCATTATAGGCAAATATATGTGCCCCTAATATTTCTAAGTATTTATTATCAACTATCAGTTTAATAAACCCTTCAGATTCTCCATCAGCCAGTGCTTTACCAACCGCTTGAATCGGAACCTTGGATACTTTATAGTCTAGACCTCTTGTCTTGGCTTCTTTTTCTGTTAATCCAATCGATGCGATTTCTGGGGTCCCATAAATGTTTGCTGGAACTCTATCATAGTTCATCTTATGGGTTGGTTTACCTAAAATGTGATTTACCGCTACTACCCCTTCATGAGAAGCCACATGAGCATACATGTATTTGCCGTTAACATCGCCTATCGCATATATTCCTTTAACCGAAGTTTCAAGATATTCATTGGTGATAATATTGGCTCTATCCATCTTTAGGTTTAAGTGTTCTAACCCTTTTGAGTTTGGTCTAACCCCAACACTCATTAAGATGACATCCGCATCAATGGTAGTTTCTTTTCCATCATGTTTATAAGTAACTTGATGGTCCAACACTTTTGTAACTTCAGCTTGAGTGACTATTTTAATGCCTTCTTTGGTTAAGGTTTTCGTATAAGCTTTAAATAGATCTTCATCCATCATTGGTAAAATAGTATCTAATTTTTCAATGATAGTAACATCACTTCCAAATGTTTTAAATACAGTAGCAAATTCAACCCCAATAACACCCCCACCAACAATTACTAGTTTTTTAGGAACATCTTTAATGTGAAGTAATTCTTTTGAGGTGTATAAAAACCCTTGTTCATACGCTTCTTTAGCCCCTTCAATTGGTGGAATAATTGGACTAGAGCCTGTAGCTATAATCACATTTTTAGTATCATAAGTTATATCGCCTACTTTGACTTTATTAGAAGATAAAACTTCACCAAATCCGTTAATGACATCCACCTTATTTTTCTTTAATAGGAAGGATATACCACCGGTAAGTTGTTTAACCACTTTATCTTTTCTATCAACAATCTTTGACCAATCAAACGTAGGTTTGGTTGTCATTATGCCGTAAAAATCAGATTTATTAATAGTTTTCATCACACTTGCGGACTTTAAAAATGTTTTTGTAGGAATACACCCATCATTCAAACATACTCCGCCAATGTTTTCCTTTTCAACTAGGGCGACTTTAGCACCTAATTGTGCTGCTTTAATTGCTGCAACATAACCACCTGGTCCTGCTCCAACAATAATAATATCGTACATAATACCTCCTTACTCCAACATAAGAGTTGTTGGATTTTCAAGTAATTCTTTAATTCTCAATAGGAATCTTCCGCCTTCTGCACCATCAATAATTCTATGGTCAACAGCAAGTGATAATGGTAAGACATGTGCTATTTCTATTTTACCATTTTTTACAACAGGTTTTTGACTTATTTTACCAATACCTAAGATAGCCAGTTCAGGGTAGTATATTACCGGTGTTCCATGTGAAATACCCACTGAACCAAAATTGGTAATGGTAAATGTCCCGTTTTGTTGTTCATCTAGTGTAATCTTTCTTGCGTTGGTTCTGGTGGCCAAGTCATCAATCGTGTTCGCTAATTGAAGCATGTTTAAAGTATCAGCATCTTTAATATTAGGTACAATTAACCCATCTTTCGTATCAACTGCTATCCCTAGATTAATATATTTCTTAATATAGACTTCATCCGTATCATGGTTAAAACTGGCATTAAAGATTGGAAATTCTTTTAATGCAACTATGACAGCCTTAGAAATGAAAGTTAAATACGTTAATTTAACCCCTCTTTCTGCCGCATACGTTTTCGCTTTCGCTCTAAATTCAACTAAATCATCCACAATAATCTCATCCATTAAGACAGTATGAGGGACAATCATCTTTGAGGTAGTCATCGCATTAGAAATGGCTTTTCTTAATCTTGAAATCTTAACCACTTCTACTTCACCAGAAGGTTTCTTTATTGCCTGTGGTAAAGCTCTAGTTGGTTGAGCTTGTTTGCTTAAGTTTTCTATATCCGTTTTCAAGATTCGACCTTGTTCACCTGACCCAGTCACTGTAGATAAATCTACATTCATGTCACTTGCAATCTTTCTTGCAACAGGTGAAGCTAAAACACGGGAAGTAGCTTTCTTAGCTTCAGTTTGATAAGATCCAATAATTTCATCAGAGACTTCAATCTCACCAACAACCCCAGCACCACTTTCTTTTGGTTTATCTTCTTGTACTGGTTCTGGCGTCGTACCTGACCCGTTATCAATTAAAGCAACTGTCTCTCCAACATGAATTACTTCCCCTTCTTTTGGGCCTAATTCTTTAATAATTCCTGCTTCAGGAGAAGTTAATTCAGCATTCACTTTGTCGGTTTCCACAACCACTAATAAATCCCCTTCATTAACTTTGTCGCCTACTTTAACATGCCATTTTAAAATGGTTCCTTCATGGATTCCTTCACCGATATCTGGAAATTTAAATGTAAACATATGGTCCTCCTTATGGTTTAACAGCGGCTAATTTTATTAATTGCTGTTTAATATTTTCTACATTTGGGAAGTGATAATGTTCGCCTCTTGCAAGTGGAACCGTAATATCAAATCCAGTAATTCTCACTGGTGCAGCTTCTAAATAATAGAATGCTTTTTCATTGACTACCGTAATTAACTCGGCAGCTGGACCATAAGATTTAACAGCTTCATGAACCACCATAAAACGGCCCGTTTTTTTAACAGAGTTAAGGATTGTTTCTTCATCAATCGGAGAAATAGTTCTTAAATCAATAATTTCTACTGAAATATCCTCTAAATCTTTAACTGCTTTTTCAACTTCTCTTACAATTGCACCCCATGCTACGACTGTAATATCCGTACCTTCTTTAACTATATTTGCCTTACCAATTGGGACTTCATAATAGCCTTCAGGTACTTCTTGTTTACCCGCACGATAAATTCGTTTAGGTTCCATGAAAATCACTGGATCTGGATCATTAATTGCCGCTAACAATAACCCTTTAGCATCATATGGGGTCGAAGGTATAACAACCTTCAAACCAGGAATATGCCCTAAAATGGTTTCTAAAGATTCTGAGTGGTGTTCTAACGCTCTAATTCCCCCGCCAACTGGAATTCTTACTACCAGTGGAACAGTAAATTGTCCTCTACTTCTGTTTCTAAAACGCGCTGCGTGTGTCACTAAATCGTTATAAGCAGGAAAAATAAATCCATCAAATTGAATTTCCGCAATTGGTTTTAAACCATTAATAGCCATTCCTATAGCACTACCAACGATGCCTGATTCAGAAATAGGGGTATCAAAGACACGGTCTTTTCCGTATTTCTTTTGTAACCCTTGAGTTACTCTAAATACGCCCCCTTCAAAGCCAGCGTCTTCTCCAAAAATAACCACACTTTCATCTTTTTCAAGCGCTATATCCAAAGCTTGATTAATAGCTTCTAATAAAGTAATTGGCATATTATTTACTCTCCTTTAAAAATGCTTTGTGGGTTTCATATTGTTCTTTAAGTTGAGGGGTCATTTCTTTATATGTATGTTCAAAGATTTCTATTAACTCAACATTAGCCCCATAAGACTCTACTTTTCTAAATGTTTCATTGATTTCTTTGTTTACTTCTTCAATCAATGCTTCATCTTCTTTTTCACTCCAAAAACCTTTATTAATAAGGTAGGTTTTAAATCTTTTAATTGGGTCTTTATCTTCCCAAGATTGTTCTTCTTCTTTAGATCTATAAATAGACGGATCATCTGATGTGGTGTGTGGCCCCATACGGTATGTGTAAGCTTCAACTAAACTTGGACCTTCACCTTTTCTAGCTCTTTCAATTGCTTCTTTTACAACAACATAAACCGCTAAAATATCATTACCATCAACTTGAACAAATGGTGCCCCAAACGCAACCGCTTTTTGGGCAAACGTTTCTGCCCCTGTTTGAACACTTGTTGGTGTAGAAATCGCATATTGGTTATTTTGAATAACCCCAACAAGTGGTGCTTTATAAGCTGAAGCAAAGTTTAATCCCGCATAAAACTCATCATGCGAAGTTCCCCCATCACCTATGGTAAATACAGTAACTTCATCTGTCTTTCTAAGCTTTGACGCAATAGCTAAACCTGCCCCAATATTACTTTGTGAACCAATAATGACATTAATTGGTAATACTTTAACGCCTTCAGGTCTAATTGACCCTCTTTCGTTACCATACCAATATAAATACACAGATTCTAATGGTATACCTCTATATAAAAATAAATTTAAATCACGGTACATCGGTGAAAACCAATCTTTATCCGCCATTGCCGCAGCAACCCCAATTTGGGTTGCTTCTTGTCCCATAGATGGGGCATACGATAACATTCTACCTTGGCGTTGGAACTGAATTGCCTTAATATCAGCATTACGTCCTAATACCGCAGTTTTATACATCTTCAATAAAACCTCTTTTGATAATTTCGGTTCATATTTTTCATTGACTACTTTGCCTGTGTAGTCTAATATTTGGAATTGCTTTATTTTTGTTCCATCAAACTTTGTTGCAATCATTTTCATCACTCCTTAAGTTTCATTATATAATTGGACATACCTTAAACAAATTGTTATGCTTTTTCATCTAAATAACAATTAGCTTATCTATAGTTCTCATAAATAATTTAAAGTTTGTGAATCTATTAAAAGTTCATTTTGAGTCATTAAACTTAAATCTTCTTACCTATTTTCAATTTAGATTATAAAAAAACTCCTGTTTGGAGTTTTTTTAGTTTATTTAATTTTAATTACTCTACAGTAATGGTCTTAATCCAATCGTTGTACTGAGTTTTATTCTTTTCAAGATCTTTTTCTACACAGCCAAAGTTCATTGAATAGAAATGACTTTCACCTTCTAAAACAAATAACATATACCCAAAAGTTTGTTCATTCACGGTTGCTGTATAGTAAGCATAGTAATAGGTTAAGTCACCTTCATTATATTGTTCAACGGTTGCTGTTTTACCATGAGCATTTAATACTGCGCCAATATATTGTTCAGTTGTGCTCACCCCATAACCAGCTAATTCTGATTTACTTTCTCTTATACCCATAAAAATGTGTTGAGGTGATTCTAAATACAGAGGTGCTTGAATAACTTCTTTTTGAATGAATGAATCATTTAATTCAATTGTAATCCCCGCTCCAGTAAACTCTTTTGGTTCTAATGATTTACACCCTACTAATAAAATCACACTAAAAGCCGCTAATACCATCATTAATTTTTTTTTCATATTTTCTCCTTGTTTATTCGTTAATAACGAATTCGTATTGTTTTTATTATATCATGGAAT
>CAYJBF010000039.1:0-8987 GCA_964368415.1 uncultured Acholeplasmataceae bacterium
ATTTATTTCTATAAAACATTTTAATGGTTTTTCGCGGTAAGTTTGAATTAGTTTCGCTAATTTTAATGAATCTAAAGAATGAAGGTAATCTATTTCATTAATGATACTTTTGACTTTATTAGACTGAAGGTGACCAATAAAGTGCCAAGTAATATTTAAATCCTTTAACGCTTCTTTTTTCTTTAATAACGCATCCGTTCTATTCTCACCAAAATCTGTAACACCTAAATGATATAGTTTCCGAATACTATCAGCTTCAATATATTTGGATGCACAGATAATTTTTGCTTTTGATTTTTTGAAATTCGCTTGAATTTCTGTTAAATTTTGTTCGTAATTAGACATTAAACCTAAATAGCATGACGTCGCCATCTTTGACTTTGTAGTCTTTTCCTTCTAGGCGAACCTTGCCTGCCTCCTTGCATTTATGATGTGATCCATATTTTTCTAAATCATTAAAACTGACGGTTTCTGCTCTAATAAAACCGCGTTCAAAATCACTATGAATGATGCCTGCACATTGGGGGGCAGTCATTCCCGTTTTAAAAGTCCAAGCTCTGGTTTCATCTTCACCTGTAGTAAAATAGGTTTCTAAACCTAAGGTATGATAAGTAATTCTAATTAAATGATCTAAACTTGATTCAGTAATTCCAATATCTTCCATGAAGACTTTTTGGTCTGCTTCATCTAATCCAGTCAGTTCTTGTTCAAACTTCGCACAGATTGGAACCACTTCACAATGATCTAGTTCACCTTGTTTTAGTATACTTTGATAAAGTTTGTCTTTACTTAAATCTTTAAAAGAAGCTTCATCTAGGTTGGCAATATATAACATAGGCTTTTGACTTAAGAAATTATAAGATTTAATGAGTTTCAATTCTTCTTTATCTAAGTCCATCAACCGAATCGGAATATCATTGGTTAGTGCTTCTTCAATTTTCTTCAACGTATCATATTCATATTTATCTTCATGAGAACCACCCACAAGGGCTTTTTTCTCTATTTTAGAAATACGTTTTAATACAGAATCTAAATCAGCATAGTTCAGTTCTAGCTGAACGGTTAAAATATCCGTGACAGGGTCGATTTTATCACTTACATGTAAGACGTTTTCATCATGAAAACAGCGAATGACATGACAAATTGCATCAGTATCCCTTATCGAACTTAAAAATTGGTTACCAAGACCCTCACCTTGACTAGATCCACTAACCAGTGCGGGGACATCAACAAATTCAACGGTGGTTGCAACAATCTTTTTCGATTTATGCATTTTAGCTAAGACGTCTAAGCGTCTATCTGGAAGACTAACCGTCCCGAAGTTTGCTTCTGTGGTGGAAAACATGTAGTTCCCACTCATAACATTACTTTTCGTGAGGGTGTTAAATAAGGTGGATTTACCGACGTTTGGTAAACCGACAATGCCTGCGCGTAACATAAGTACCTCCTACACAAAAAAAGGCCTAACGCCCTTTTAATGTTTTTTACTTAACCAATCTGGTAAACTACTCTTACGAACTGGTTTTTCTTCTGCTGGTTTATCATATTCAGCTTTAACTTCAAAACCGGTTGGGGTAATCATAATTTGTTCATCAGTTGTTTTTTTGAAAATTTGAGTTGCAAAGTCATCCATTGAATGTTTCGCTTTTAATTCATAACCTGTGGCAATGACTGTGACGATTAATTCGTCAGATAAGTCTTGGTTTAAGGTTGTACCGTAAATGATGTTCAACTCTGAATCACTCGCGTTTCTGATTTCATCTAGGGCTTGACTGATTTCAAATAACGTTACACTGGTTGATGAGGTCACATTCACGATTGCATCTGTTGCGCCATCAATAGATACTTCTAATAGTTTAGAATGAATTGCTTTTCTCGCTGCTTCAATCGCTCTATTTTCTCCACTGGCAATCCCAATCCCCATTAATGCCGTTCCTTTATCTTCCATAACAGTTCTAACGTCTGCAAAGTCTACGTTAATTAATCCAGGAACCGCGATTATTTCTGCAATCCCTTGAACCCCTTGACGTAATACGTTATCAGCCTCTCTGAAGGCATCTAACATTTGAGTGTTTGGTTCTATTATCGATAAAAGTCTTTCGTTAGGAATGACTATTAATGTGTCTACATGTTGTTTTAATTCCTCTAAACCACTAATAGCGGCTTGAGTACGATTTGGACCTTCAAACGCGAATGGTTTTGTTACAATCCCAATCGTTAGACAGCCAAGTTCTTTAGAAAGTCTTGCAATAACAGGTGCGGCACCGGTTCCGGTTCCCCCACCCATACCGGCAGTAATAAAAACCATGTCGGCATCAGACAATAGTGCTCTAATTTCATCTTCAGATTCTAAGGCTGCTTTTTTACCCACATCTGGTTTTGCTCCAGCCCCTAATCCTCGTGTCAAATGTTTACCAATTTGAAGTCTTGTTTCTGCTTTAGAGACTCTTAAAACTTGGGCATCGGTATTTATCGCGACGAATTGCACGCCTTTGACATCATTTTCAATCATACGGTTAACGGCATTTCCACCACCGCCACCTACACCTATGACTTTGATTACAGGTTTTTGATTGAAGCCATCATTTTCTCCAAATACCATACGATCCCTCCTATAAAATTATTAATTGATATATATATTAGTATACACTAAATCTATTTTAAAATAAAGCCATTTCCAGTTATTTTACTGAGTGTTTTTTGTGATAATATGATTTGTAAAATTCTTCTTTAAAATCAAGTAATCTATCTTCTTGAATTGCTTTTCTTATATCAGCAGTTAACTGCTTTAAAAACAACAAATTTTGATAAGTAAGGATACGATACCCTAACATTTCATCCGCTTTAAAGAGATGACGTAAATAACTTTTAGAATATTGACTTATTGGGCTTTTTAAATTAGGATCTAAAGGGCTTAAGTCATGTTCATATTTCTTGTTTTTTATTTGAATACTTCCCATGGTAGTCATAGCGGTTCCATGTCTAGCATTTCTCGTAGGATAAACACAGTCAAACATATCAATTCCGTGAATAACACCATTGATTAAATCATCTGGCGCCCCAACTCCCATTAAATATCTAGGTTTATCTTGTGGCATAAGTGGATTTAAAAACTCTAACATTTCTGCCATTTCTTCTTTGGTTTCACCAACGGATAATCCGCCAATAGAATAACCAGGAAACCCAATTTCAGTGGTTAATTCAACCGATAGTTTTCGTAATTCTTTATTTAATCCACCTTGAACAATCCCAAATAAAGCTTGATCAGTTTTATGTGCATCTTTACCACGTTGTGCCCATCTTGCAGTTCTTAAGACACTATTTTTCATATAGTCATAAGACGCATCTACGGGTGGGCATTCATCAAAACTCATAATAATGTCTGCCCCTAAATCTTCCTGAATTTGGATGGCCTTTTCAGGGGTTAAAAAAAGTAAATCACCATTTTTAGGATTTCTAAATTCTACGCCTTCTTCTGATATTTTTCTAAGTGCACTTAAACTGAATACTTGGAATCCTCCAGAGTCAGTTAGTAGTGCTCCATCCCATTTCATAAAACCTCTAATACCCCCATGGTTCTTAACAATCTGTTCACCTGGTTGAAGCCATAAATGGTAAGTATTTGCTAGAATTAACCCATCAGAAACTTCTTTAATCTCTTTTGGGTTTAATGTTTTTACAGTTGCCTGTGTGCCCACTGGCATGAAAATAGGGGTTTCGAAACTCCCATGAGGGGTGTGTAAAATACCGTATCTGGCCCCTGATTGTTTACATACATGTTTTAATTCAAATGATATTGCCATATTTCTTACCTCTTGTAATAATTATATTTAAGTGTTATAATCGTCCCGGTTTTAAACCCGCTGTACTAGAACACCAGCGAAAACAAAACAAGGAGAATTAAAATGAAAAAATTTAGTGTTTTAGATTTAAGTAGACAAGCCATTATTGCGGCTATCTACGTTGTATTGGTATTCGCATTCCAATGGATAAGTTTTCAAGATATCCAGTTTAGAGTTGCGGAATTGTTGTTACTGTTGGTCTTTTTTGATAAAAAGAGTGTCGTTGGATTAACCTTAGGGGTTGTCATAGCAAACCTATTCAGTCCGATGTTAGCCTATGATATGACATTTGGTGTTGCTGCAACACTATTGACACTGGCTAGTTTAGTTTTACTCAGAAAGTGGCCCTTTATTGCCTTAGTGTTCCCAGCAATATTTAACGGTTTACTAGTAGGTTATTCACTTTATTTGGCTTTTGATTTACCATTTATTGCAAGTGCAATTTCAGTTGCTATCGGTGAATTTACAGTAACTTATTTAGTAGGTTTACCACTCTACTATATCTTAAAGAAAATCAATTTTGAAACCATATACTTTAGAGAATCTGAATTAAGAAAATAGCTTCGGCTATTTTTTTATTTTCTTATGCGCTGAAGCCATTGGATAAAGTTTAAGGTCTGAATCTTTAACAATTGTATAAACGTTGTTTAAAACATCACCAATACCATAATGGACATCCATATGCCATATTAGATGGGTAAATACATGTTTATACGATTTGGTTTTATATATGCTTAATATTGACAAGCCTGTTTCTTCTAAGGTATCAATTGCGTGATTGATGTGTTCACTAGGAACTTGAGGGTATAAATATAACCCATTCAATAAGGCTTCTTCTTGTTTTTTTAATATGGTATTACCTTTTAAATCTTTCAAGATAAAGGTTTGCAACACGATTTCTTTTTTATCTTTTGGTCTTGATTTATAAGGAATCTCATTGGTTAGATTACGAATATTTGCGTGACAATTATCTTTAATTGGACAGGCTTGGCAGTTTGGTTTGGACTTTGAACAAACAGTTGCCCCTAGTTCTATTAAGCCTTCTGTAAAAGATCTAGTAGGTTCCTCAATAAAGCTTTTTAGTTCCTTATTTATTAGTTTCTTTGTTTTTGGTAGGTTAATATCATCTAGGATTCCTAAATAGCGACTCATTACTCTTAGAACATTCCCATCAACCGCAGGATAGGGTTTACCATAAGCAATAGATAAAATAGCACTGGCTGTGTAGTCGCCGATGCCTTTTAATTTAATCAGTTGCTCATAAGTATTAGGCATGATACCTGCATAATCATCTACAATTATATTGGCAGCTTTTTTAAGGTTTTTAGCCCTAGAATAATAACCCAGACCTTCCCATAATTTAAAAAGAATATCATCGTCTACTCGTGCTAAATCATAAACCGTTGGTAATGCTTTAATAAAGTGTTCATAATATGGAATTACGGTCACGGCTTGGGTTTGTTGTAACATTACTTCTGATATCCAAATTAAATAGGGATCTGTTGTATGTCTCCATGGTAAATCTCTTTTAGATGATTCAAACCAATTAATTAGACTACTCGAAAAATGTTTCATCGATTTCTATTTCTCTTATGCCACAGTGTTCAATTAAATCAAATATATTGGTAAAAGTAGACATCACCATACCATGACATACCACAATCACTTTATTATATTTACCAATATAAGGTTTTAAAGCTTCGTGGGTACGTTTTTTAAGTTCATCATAGGTTTCCCAATCAATGGTTTTTTTCTTGGTCTGTTTACCTTCAAAACCCATATATTCATCATACGCTTTAGACACATCCAGTTTTGATCTAAATGTTTTATCGGGCATCCATTCATGTAAATCATTTTCAATAGTTAACTCTAGATTTCTAATCCGGCTAATAATTGCCGCAGTTTGTAAGGCTCTTGTGTAAGGCGACGAGATAATTAATTCAGCATCATTCAAACGAAATGACTTAGATACATTTTTAGCTTGTTCTACCCCTCTGTCGGTCAATTTACCCAAATCATAGCCTTGACCAATATAACCACGTTTGCTTACCTCATCATATCGTGGTTCGCCATGACGGATTAATACGACCTTCATTTGGCTAATGAACCCATTGGGTCCCATGGCTTTAAGACTTCAGGTTTACTATTATATGCTTTAAGTTCAGATTCTGTTAAATATTTTTTATGAACAACCGCTTGATAAACATGTTCTGAAAACCACGTATTTGACATTAGATAGTAACCTTTTGAAGCGCGTTCATCACCCCAGGAATTTTGTATTTTCCATTTGGTTGGGGTACCTTCAACTAAATTAACCCCAGTGATGACCATTGCATGATTCATTGCCCCTTGAAGATAATCTAATCTTGATTCCTTTGTCATATGAAAGTCCATATCAAATGCAGCATTGAAATCATAGGCTGTATCATCCCAAATTCCTGCTTGACGGTCTCCAAAGAAAGCTACATCTGCCCCAAACCACACGACCTCAGAATCTTTTAACTGAGCTAATATGAGTTTTTCTAAACGCGGCATAACCACGTTTAAGTGATTAATTTCTTTACCACTCACTACATTCCCTAAATAAGCAATTGTAAAGTTCTTATTATAAGGTTTGTCTTTAGTTGGGGCATTTGTAACAGAAACATAATCATCTAAGTTATAGCCTAAATCCTTATAAAACTGTATCGGACTAATGTTTTCTACTAAAGTGTAGTTTTTATTTTTGTCGACGTATTCAAAGTCAAATGTTTTAGGTGGAATTCCTAAATTAGTCACTAAGAAATTATATAACTTTTCTAGAGTTTCTTGTTTTAATGCTGAAATTTCAGCTTGTTTACCGTTATTAAAGAATTCTCTTGCAGTATAAGCATACTTTCTTAATTGAATATTAATTAATCGGTTAAGATACATAGAATTAGAGGAACTATGGGTTTCCGGCATTGCTTCTTTAATAACAACCCCATACTTATTAATTAAGTTAACAAACATATCCCATTGACCACCATCTTGAATTCCCATTCTTAGTAAGTGATTAAGGGTTCGATCGTCATGGTCGCATTCTAAGAAATCATCCATAGCTTCTATAAAGTAATTAATTTTTTCATATTTATCATAAAAGGCAGTATAGTTTTGAGAAAACTCTATATTAGAAACGTTATATTTCTTAGCAGCTACTTCTCTTAAGACGTTTAATCCAGCAAAAATCCAACATCTTCCTGTTGATTTTTGGTTTGTCACTGGTAGTGTTTCTAAATCAATTGAAAACTTAAAATTGGTATTAGATTCACTTTCTGTTACATAAGCAATATCCGATAATGGATTTTTCGCTAAAGCACGTCTTAATACTTTTTGAACTAAGTTTTTGTCATAAGACTCTTCTAAGAATGTTAATCTTTCTTTTGTAATTGGTTTCATAATGAATCTCCTTATATATTTTTTTGATGGCGCTCCGGAAAGGAATCGAACCCTCAACCGTTACCTTAGGACGGTACTGCTCTATCCGTTGAGCTACCGGAGCGTATCTATTTCATTCTAACATTATTTTTACTAACTCACAAGGTAACTATGAAAAAAATAAGGCTTGATAGCCTTATTTGATTTCAATAATACGTATTGTGTTTGTTGAACCGTGTTGTTGTGCAAATCCCGAAGTAATAATAATCTTATCGTTAGCTTTTAAGCCCATTTCTTTGGCAACTTCTGTGGCAATTCTATCATAACTTAAGAAGTCAGAATAATCTGTTCTTAGAACTGGATAGACACCCCAGTAGTAAGATAATTTAGTACACGTTTTTGGACGGTTTGTAATTGCAATAATTGGAACATTTGGTCTAAACTTGCAAAGACGTCTTGGTGTACCACCAGTTTCAGTAAATGCGATAACTGCTTTAACGTCAGGTAAGGTTAAGCAGCATTGGCTTACGCTCATACCGATAGCATCATTTACAGTAGATTGTGAAGAAGCGATTGCTTTATCAAGTCTTTCTTCATAATTAATAATAGGTTCAATTGCTTGAGAAATGTTAACCATTGTTAATACAGCTTCAACTGGGTATTCACCAGCAGCACTTTCACCACTCAACATGATAGCATCTGTACCATCTAACACTGCGTTAGCAACGTCAGAAGCTTCTGCTCTTGTAGGTCTTGGTGAAGAGGTCATTGATTCTAACATATGAGTTGCAGTAATAACTGGTTTCCCCATTTCGTTAGCTTTTTTAATGATTAGTTTTTGATATACTGGAACCATTTGAGTTGAAACTTCAACCCCTAAGTCACCACGAGCAACCATTATACCATCAGACACTTCTAAGATTTCATCAATTGCGTCTACCGCTTCTTGTGATTCAATCTTTGAAATAATTTCGATGTTGTTACCATTTAAGAAATTTAGAATTGATCGAATTGATTTAACGTCTTCTGGCGTTCTTACAAACGATAAGGCAATCATATCTACATCCATTTCTACTGCAAAAGCGATATCTTCGCTGTCTTTTTTGCTGACGAATGGCATTGATACGTGAACGCTTGGTGTATTAATACCTTTTTTATTTTTAATTTTACCGTTGTTCATTACTTCAACAACTAAATGATCTTTTTTATTTTCAATAACATTTAAACGAACTTTACCATCATCGACTAATAAGTAGTCACCGATAGTAACATCTTCGAATAGTTCTGGAACTATTATATAGAAACCTTCTTTGTTTCCTAAAACTTCATTCTTAAATACTTTAATGATGTCACCTTTTTTGTAATCTACGCCACCATTTTCAAAGTCACCAGTTCTAATTTCTGGACCTTTAGTATCTGCTAAAATACCAACGTGTTTGCCAAGCTTTTTAGCTGTTTCACGAATCATATTGATTCTAGCAGTATGTTCTTCTCTATTCCCATGAGAAAAGTTTAGTCTAGCTACATTCATTCCAGCTAAAATCATTTTCTCAATCATTTCAGGACTGTCAATAGCAGGCCCTACTGTACATACAATTTTTGTCTTTCTAATCATAGTTATTCCTCATTTCATATCAATGATATTGTAACACGAAGCAACATTGATTACAAGAAACTGGTAGCGTTCACACTGCTAAAAAAAGATAACCCAGTGGATTATCTTTAACTTTTTAGTTCTTTCATTAGTTT
>CAYJBF010000040.1:0-8699 GCA_964368415.1 uncultured Acholeplasmataceae bacterium
GTTAGTATTTTGTTTTAGGTCATCATTAGTAGATAATGGTGTTGATGTAGCGAACTTTTTTAGATAAATCACTAAAATTTTATTATTATTAATAATAATAATAAAATATAATGTTGACAAACAATTTTAGAAAGCTAAAATTAAAGTAAATGGGAGGGATTCTAATGAAAATAAGTAAAACGGGTTTTATAAATTTAATCAGATGTGATAGATTTGCTGGCTTAGAAGAAATTTACCGTAAAAAGGGAGATAGTCTAGTATCATTTTCAGAAGACTTAGATGATTTGATGACCGCTGAAAATATAGAAAAAAGAAATATCTTATTAGATGACATGTGGGATTTAGAAGATGAAGAGCGTGATTTACTTCAAAAAGATGACCCCCAATTTGAGGTAATGATGCCTTTTTATAATGAGATTGAAGTTATCTCCGCTAAAAGCATTAAAGATAAGTTTAAAGGAGATTTAATCTTTAATACAGACACATTCAAACAAAAGTCGTTTAAGATGGAAAAAGAAGGTTATCATTTTTACTGTTTTTTAGACGGCTTTTTGGATACTAAAGATGGGTTTAGTGTTTTTGAAACCAAGGCAACCACGACAAGAAAGTTTTTAGCCATGGCAATTAAAGGGGACCCTATTTTTGATTATAATGATGAGGGTGTGCTTTGTTTAAAGAAGGATTTAGGCTATATAACAGATGAGAAATATGACCAAAAAGAAGAACGTCTTTATGATAAATATTCTCAAGAAGGAAGATATGTTTATGACCTTGCCTTCCAAAGGTATGTTATTGAACATTCTGAAGGCTTTAAAAAGAATAATAATCAAAAATATTATTTGGCTGTTTTAAATAGTGAGTATGTTTTTGATGGTGCTTATGATGAAGATGGTAAAGCCATCTATAGTAACGATATTATCGTATTCATAGATTTTACAAGGATTACTGAAAATCTAATGCCTATAATTGAAGCTGATATGAAGCAAGTTATCTTTAACTTAAATAGAATGTTTGCCTCACCCGTACCAATTGGTAGATACTGTCAAAGAAAAGACAGAAAACAATGTAAGTTTTATGATATTTGTTTTTCAATCATGCCAAAACAAAATAATTTATTCACGTACCTAGATTCTCATCATGGTTTTAAAGATGAAGAAGGGAATAAACGTGATCGCTTTGATTTAATTAATGAAGGTATTACGAATTTGCTTGATATTCCTGAAAGTTGGCTAACTAGACCCAATAATGTGATTCAAAGAAAAGTTGTTGAAAGTAAAGAGGCTTATTTTGATGTCGCGAAAATTAGAGCTGGTATTAACCAATTAAGATATCCAATTTATCATTTAGACTTTGAATCATTTCCGGGACCACTTCCGAGATTTAAAGGGGAAAAACCATACGCTCAAAGTTTATTTCAGTATTCAATTCATATTGAACATGCACCTGGTGTGATTGATAAACATAAAGATAATTATTCGTTTTTAGCTAAGGACCACTCAGATTGTCGTGAAGAATTAATTAAACAGATGATTGATGTTATTAAACCTGATGGTGGTTCTGTTTTGGTTTATAATATTGCGTTTGAAAAGACAAGAATTAAAGAGTTGGGCGAAATGTTTCCTAAGTATAAAAATAGATTAGAAGATATATCAGATCGGTTATTTGATTTAATGGATATTGTTAAAGGAAACACCAAATTTTATGAATCGATAGGGTATGAAAAAGATAGAGCCAAAACAATTAATTATTATGACTCTGCTTTAAATGGGTCATATTCTATTAAGAAAGTATTGCCTTTGTTTTCTAATTTAACTTATGATGAGTTAGAGGTTGCAAATGGTAGTGAGGCTTTAGCCGCTTATGGAAGATTTCCTTTAATGGATGAAAAAACATTTAATGAGACCTATCACAATATGTTAGAGTATTGTAAACAAGATACTTGGGCAATGGTGGAAATATTAGATAAACTGCGTGAATTATAATGAATTCCTTGAGTTTAAGGGAAAATTAATTTATAATACTCACAAATGATATTATTCATGTAGTATAGATTTAGAGGGTGTAACAAATGAAAATAACAAATACCTTAACTGGTAAAAAAGAAGAATTTAAAACAATTAAAGAAAACGAACTTTCAATGTATGTTTGCGGACCTACAGTTTATAATTATATTCACATTGGAAACGCTAGACCTGTGGTGTTTTTTGATGTGGTAAGACGATACTTTGAATTTATTGGCTACAAAGTGAATTATGTATCTAATATTACAGATGTGGATGACAAAATAATTTTAGAAGCTGAAAAACTTAAAATAGATGAAAAAACTTTAACAAGCGTATTTATTGATGCTTATGTTAAAGATTCGAATAATTTAGGGTCTTTATTACCAACCCAAATGCCTAAAGCAACTGAATATATTGAGGATATGATTAAATATATTAAAGATTTGATTGAGGCAGGTTATGCATACCATAGTGGCGATGCAGTATATTTTAGAGTTTCTAAAATTCATGATTATGGAAAACTATCTAATCAAGTCCTTGAAGATCTAAATGTTGGGGCTAGAATCGAAGAGAATACTCAAAAAGAGTCCCCTTTTGATTTTGTAGTTTGGAAAAACACTGATTTTGGCTTGCGTTTTAATTCACCTTGGGGCGAAGGAAGACCTGGGTGGCATACGGAATGTGCTACGATGAATCAAGAAATATTTAAAGATGTTATTGATATTCATGGGGGTGGTTCGGATTTAAAGTTCCCACACCATGAAAATGAGATTGCACATGCGGAGGCTTTACATCATCATCCACTTGCGAAAACATGGATGCATGTTGGTAGACTAGATATGGATAATGTAAAAATGAGTAAATCATTAGGTAACATTATCTTAGTCAAAGATTTACTTAAAGACTATGAATACCAAGCATTTAGACTGTTATTGTTATCGCATCACTACCGTCAACCGATTAATTATTCGACTGAATTGATGGAACAATTTAATCATGAATGGCAACGTATTAAACGTGCTTTAAAGAGTGTATTTATTGATATTTCCATTGAATATTATAATACGGTTGAATACAATGAAACATCTATGGAAAGGTTTAAAGACCAAATGGAAGACGACTTTAATATTGCCAATGCTCTAACCGTTGTTTATGAAGAAATAAAGAACATGAACCGCTCGACTGAACTGAGTGAAAAAGCAAGATCTTATTATACTATTTTAAAAATGCTAAATATTCTTGGAATTTCAATCGAACAAAAACGATTAACAGATGAAGATATTCAAATTTATCAAGATTGGCAAATCGCAAGAAGTGAAAAAAGATACAGTGATGCTGACCAAATTAGAATTAGACTCGTAGAAGCAGGCATATTATAATGAACCCTGAACTATTTAACGGGACTACGTTAGCCTATATTGGGGACAGTTATTACGAACATAAAATCCGAATTTATTTACTATCGACAGGCCAAACTAAAGTTAATACTTTACATAAAATGGCGACAAAGTTCACCAGTGGGTCTAGCCAATCTGAAATAATTAGACATTTTCAAAATGAGGCTATTTTGACTGAAGATGAACTAAGAATATTTAAAAAAGGACGCAATCAATCGGGTCCGGGTAGAAAAAACATTAATCAAACAACGTATCATGAATCCACTGGTTTTGAAGCTTTAATCGGATATTTATCGTTATCCAATCCATCAAGAGCTGATGAATTGATTAACTTATCTATTCAGTATGTAGAAGGTGCCTATGAAAAATGAAAAAAATGTAGTTGAACTGATGCCATTAGACCCAACGGTTGGGCTTTCTAGTGATGAGGTTCAAAAACGAGTTAGTCAAGGTTTAACCAATGAAACGAATACAGGTTCTACCAAAACAATAAAACGAATTGTTTTTTCTAACATTATTACATTTTTTAATCTGCTTAATATCTTTGTAGCTGCTCTACTTATCTATGTAGGCGCTTATAAAGATATTTTCTTTATGGTGATAGTTACCGCGAATACAGCGATTGGGATCATACAAGAAATCAAAGCTAAAAAAACCATTGATAAATTATCTTTGTTAAGTGCGCCAGTGGGGCACGTTTTAAGAGATGCCCAAGAACGAGAAATATCAGTTCACGATATTGTCTTAAATGACTTGTTAATCTTGAAGTCGGGCAATCAAATTAGTGCTGACTGTGTGATTAGAGAAGGTTCAATAGAAGTTGATGAATCACTTTTAACAGGTGAATCTGATGCGATTATTAAAAATGTTGGTGATACTTTATTATCGGGTAGTTTTGTTGTCTCTGGGACATGTAGAGCTGAAGCGACTAATGTAGGAAAAAATGCCTATATTGAAAAACTCACCAAACAAGCCAAAGTTTACAGAAGACCTAAATCTGATTTAATGAAATCATTAAAAATTATAGTAAGAACTGTTGGTGTGTTTATTCTTCCAATGGGGTTGGCTTTATTTTATATGCAATATCAAGGGGGAATTGGTGAATTGCCTTTTGATGAATCAGTAAGAGCTACAGCTGGGGCAGTTGTAGGGATGATTCCTTCAGGTTTATTTTTATTAACTAGTGTTGCACTTGCGGTAGGGGTCTTAAAATTAGCTCAAAATAATACCTTAGTTCAAGAGCTTTATTGTATTGAAATGTTAGCGAGAATCGATACGCTTTGTTTAGATAAAACAGGGACGATTACTGATGGGACCATGACAGTTAGAAGCATCTTAGAATATGGTAATAATCAAAAAACCCAAGCTAAGAAAATAATCCCTCAGATGATGGCAACATTTAAGGATAAAAACCATACTTCGCAAGCTTTAATTGATAAATTAGGGGTTGCTTCTAAAAGTGCAAACGCCACACATTTGATAAACTTTTCGTCTAAACGTAAGTACTCTGCTATCACGTTTGAAAAGTTAGGTACTTTTGCGATTGGCGCACCTGAATTTGTATTAACTAAAGAGAAATATCAATCCATCGAATATGATGTGGAACGTTATGCAGCGCAAGGGTTAAGGGTGCTTGTTTATGCATACAGTCCTAAATCGATTGAACAAAAAGAACTTCCGAATGATATGGTTGCTAAAGGGTTAATCTTAATTGAAGATACCATTAGACCCGATGCTATTTTAACGATTGAATACTTTAAGACACATAACGTAGATGTTAAGGTTATTAGTGGGGACTCACCAGTCACAGTTGCACATATTGCGCAAAGAGCGGGAATCGATAATGCAGATAAGTATATTTCCTTAGAAGGACTATCAGATCGTGAAGTCGTTGATAGTGCGATGAAATATTCTGTGTTTGGACGCGTTAATCCAAATCAAAAGAAAATACTTGTTCAAACCTTAAAGAATAATGGCAGAACAGTTGCGATGACTGGAGATGGCGTAAATGATATCTTGGCTTTAAGAGAAGCCGATACGTCCATCGCCATGGCTAGTGGTAGCGAAGCGGCCAGAAATGTTTCACATTTAGTATTATTAGATTCTAATTTTTCAAGTATGCCTAAAGTGGTTAATGAAGGTAGAAGGGTTATTAATAACGTTCAAAGAGTTGCGACTTTATTTTTAACGAAAACAATATTTTCTATTATCTTAGCTGTGATTGCTTTAATGACACATGGTAAATATCCAATAACACCATCACAACTGTTTATGATTGATTTCTTGGTTATTGGCGCACCCGCCTTTGTTTTAAGTTTACAAGCCAATCACGAACAAGTAACTGGAAAGTTTTTACCGAATGTACTTAAAAAGGCATTCCCTGGGGCTTTAACTGTAGGGTTACAAACCTTAGTGATTATGTATATGGCGCCAGTATTAGGTATGGATTCACAAGCCCAATCAACTTTGATTGTGATAGCGGCGACATTTACTTCAATGGTGGTATTGTACAGGGTATTACAACCCTTTAATGCATTTAGAAAGTTATTATTTATTATGATGTTTTCTACGTTTGTGGTTGCGGTATTAATGTTACCGGAGTTCTTTGAGTTTAAGGCACTGGTTCCTTATTATGTAACGAGCGGTAATGTTATTCCAGAATTGGCCAATGCAGAAAAACTATTATTATTGGTATTGATACAATCAAGTAGTTCATTGATTAATGCTTTTGTTAAGTTCCCAGGAATGATTAAACGGGGATTCTTAACATCAATTAAGAAATTATCGGGGATATAGAAATGATTATTTACGGAAAAAATACAGTCAAAGAAGCAATCTTAGCGGGTAGAACTGTATATATGGTTTATAAAGATAATAAGTTTAGTGATAGGGCAATTGATAATCTAATTGATCAACACAAACTTAAAGTTAAACTAACAGATAAACATGACTTAAATTTAATGACCAGTGAAGGTCTTCATCAAGGTATTGTTGCTGAAGTTAGAGATTATAAAACTTATCAAATTGAAGATATGTTTGATGGTAAAGTCAAACGAGTTGTCATTCTAGACAAAATAGAAGACCCACATAATTTTGGGGCTATCATTAGAACTGCTGAAGCAGTAAAGATGGACTATATAATCATCCAAACAAAAGGACAAGCTCAAATTTCACCAGTAGTTGCTAAAATTGCTTCTGGGGCTTTAGAGCATGTTAAGATAGTAGTTGTTTCAAATCTAAATAATGCGGTCTTAAAAATGAAAGAAAACGGCTTTTGGATAATTGGATCGAGTTTAGATGGGACTGAAACATTTACTGAAATAGATCCGAATTTAAGTTACGGTGTTATTGTTGGTAATGAAGGATTAGGGATTTCCTATCAATTAAAACAAAACTGTGATTTCATGGTTAAAATTCCAATGATTGGACAAGTAAATAGTTTAAATGTGAGTGTAGCTGCGGCACTTTTAATGTATAAACTTAAAGAATTATTTTAGGAGGAGCTATGTCATACAAAGTCTACAACGATTATGAGCTACTATATTTAGCGAATGATCAACAAGACATGGTGGCTTTGGACATACTACTAAAGAAGTACGAGAAATTTATATACAAAAAGATTAATAGCTTTTTTCCAAGAAATAAAGATGTAGAGGATTACTTCCAAGAGGGATTACTCTGTCTTTATCGAGCAATTAGAACATTTGAAGATACGTATAATAAAACATTCATGCGTTATTTCGAAGTGTTACTAGACCGTTGTTACATTAATATTTACCACAAACAAAAACGTGAGAAAGAACAGTTCTTTCTTTATATTAATGAATGCCGGATTGAAGAGTTTTATGAACAACCTATAGAAAATGATATGACAACGGATATAAAGTTTAAATCACCTAGAGAACAAAAAGTGTATGAACTATACTTTTTAGAAAATAAAACAATTGCGTATATTTCTAATCTCCTTGAGTTGAATAAAAAGCAGATCTACAATACAATTTATAAAATTAAGAAAAAACTTTCATCTGAAATTAAATTGTAGTATAATGTATTGACTAAGTTATTTGCATTTGATAGAATAATCATGCGAATGACCACAAAGGTGGTTTTTTTATGCGAGAAAAAATTATATTAATATGTGAAGAATGTTTATCAAGAAACTATCAAACAACCAAAAATAAACAGACTCAAAGAGAACGTTTAGAATTAAAAAAGTTTTGTAGCAAATGTAATAAGTATACCCTTCACAAGGAAACAAAATAGGAGGCTATTTATATGGCAATCAAAGAAAAGAAACAATCAAAATCAAAGGTTTTAGAAGTTTTAAAGACTGAATATAAATGGGAAAATGTTTTACTTGCTATTTTAGCGAGTTTAGCTTTAGCATTTTCTTTATTAATCATTAATGGAACACTTGTAGTTCGAGAGAACTTTCCAATTATTGGCGATTACCCAATGGTGTTTGCTTGGATTTTATTTGCAATTTCAGTTATTGGGATTCTACTTGTTGTGTATCCGTTTTTTGCAGCAGCGCTTCCAGAAGTTAAAAAGATTTCTTGGGCAAATTTCCCAACCTCAGCTGTAGCAGTAGGTAAAGTATTTACATTCGTCATTTTATTTGCCTTGCTATTTGTTGGATTTGATGCATTAATCGGGCTTGTTATTGGCAGATTATAATTATGACTGATCCAAGAAGATGGTATGTTGTTCAAACATATTCTGGACAAGAAGATTCTGTAAAACAGGACATCGAAAGACGTATCGAGTCCATGGGTATGCAAAACCTAATTTTTAAAGTCTTGATTCCAGAAGAAACCGTATTAGAAAAGAAAGTTAATGCCAAAGGTGAAGAAGAAACAACCGAAAAAGTTAAGAAAATTTTTCCGGGTTATGTTTTTGTTGAAACGATTATTACCGACGAATCTTGGCACGTCATTAGAAATACACCACAAGTAACTGGGTTCTTAGGATCGAGTGGTGGTAGAACGAAACCAGTTCCAATCCCACAAGATGAAATGAATCAAATTTTATTACATATTGGAGTTATTGAAAAACCAACCTTCAAATATGCAGTAGGGGATACTGTGGAAATTATTAACGGTCCATGGGCTGGTATAAAAGGTGAAGTTGCGTCTTTTGACAATCAAAAGGAAACAGTCATTGTTAAAATTGATGTCTTTGGTAGAGGTACATTAACTGAATTTAATTTTGTAGATATCAAGGAGAAGTAATTCTCCTTTTTCTTTTTAATGGTGGGTACATCGGTTTGGATAGGAAGCCCCCACTTCGATTAAGTGGT
>CAYJBF010000041.1:0-8481 GCA_964368415.1 uncultured Acholeplasmataceae bacterium
TTCAAAATTTAATCAATGATACTTTTATTTATCCAAAAGAAATCGTTGATTTAATGTTTGAATCGTATATTAAAAGAACAGAAGGAGATTTAATATTACATCGTTCACTAGGATGGAATAAACCGGATAATGATATTAACGAGATTATCTTTCATACAGGTTTTACAGGTTGTAATATCGTGATTGATAGAAAAAAGAAATTGGGATTTGTTTTATTAACAAATGCGGTTCATCCAAAACGTGAACAAAACAATATATTTCCTTATAGAAACAGAATATTTGATTTATTATTTAAATAGATCTAGTAGGACAAAAACTTAAAGGGAGGGGATTTTTTGAAACATTTTAGACGGATTTGTATCTTAGTCTTAATGTTTATGGGAATGTCAGTTAAATTAACTGCACAAACAGATTTTAACCTGACTATTATTAGTAAAGAGGTTAAAACAATCATGGGGGTACAACACCAAAAGCTAGTTGTTCAGATGCGCTATAATGGGGTTACAACAAACCAACAAATTAACTACATTGGGGCCAATTTAGTAACTAATAAAAATGTAAGTTTAGTTGCCCTAGATAACTTTACAACTTATGATTTTAATAGAGGCACATTACCTCAACAGATTAGTAACTCACAATTAAGGTATCCAAACCATAAAATTGTTGCTGGGGTAAATGGAGATTTCTTTGATATTAATGGTACGGTTGGACAAGATGCCGCAACGACTGGCCCGCATATTAGAGACGGGAAAGTAATCTTTGAGGGAACGTGGCATGACGGGGCTTTAAGTGTTGGGATTACTGTAGACGGGTTACCCTTTATTGGACAACCTCAATTTGATGGGTATCATATTCAAGTGATAGACGAAAATGGTTCAACAAAACTTAAAGATTTACCAGTTAAAATTAATCAAGTACCAAGTGCTGGAGAACTGGCGGTATTGTTACCATCATTTAAAAACGCAGATTTGTTAACTGGTCCAAAGATGATTGTTAAAACCACCGAAACCATTATCCATAGAGGTCCGGGTAATGTTGAGCTTGGAAGATACTTTATTGAAGGTCAAACTTTAGAGATTACCAATGAACCATTAGAAACGGTTGCTTTAGACACCATGGTATTAGTAGGCGATGATTTTTTCTTAGACGATCTAATTAATCCAACTGATACCGTCCGTCTTCATAATAGACCATCTAGCAGTTATAAGGACATTTATCAAGCGGTATCTGGAAGAGCAATGGTTATCCAAAATGGTGAAGTATTACCTCAAACCAATACCGATGTTAGACCAGCAACCATGGCCGCGATTAAGAAAGACGGTACATTGTTCTTTATGACCGTAGATGGACGTCAAGCACCGACTTATGTGGGGGTGACTTATGAGCAACTTGGGCACTTATTAAAGTACTTTGGGGCCGATGTTGGGTTTAATTTAGATGGTGGTGGATCGAGCACCATTGCGGTTTATGATCCTACGCTAGATGATTATGTCATTCATAATAGTCCAAGTGATGGAAATGTTAGACGTAATGCGAATGGGATTGGCTTTATTTATGGGCCAAAACAATTACCAATGCCTCCGGTTCCATACCCAGACACAAGGGTTAGACTTGGACAAGTTAGCAACATTTTATTAGAAGGGAATAACTTATCTTTTAATCCAGTTCCTAACGCAAATAGGTATGTATTAGATATTGATGGAATCGAAATTGAGACCACAAATACCAATCTTACTTTAGATATCACTCCAGGTATCCATGATATTTCAGTTAGAGCTTATGGAGAGCATGACTTATTTAGACAATCAGTTAGTGATCCGTTTGTCTTTGAAATTTATAGTTTACCTGTTCAAAGCATTATGGATATATTATCTAATTACGGTCAAAACAGTTATCAATATTTAAACGATTAAATTCTTATTAGATTAAAATAAGAGATTAATGATAAAAGAGGAAAATTGAAGGGAGAAGACATGAAAAAAATATTACTTATTTTAGTAATGGTTCTAACGCTTACTGGGTGTACTAACAGCGAAGAACCACCAATTATTGATGATCCAACCTTAGAACTTACACAAAGTTCATATGAGGTTAAGGTAGATGAAGAAGTTGATTTGGTATTTACCACCAATCAAGAAATAGTTGAATTTGTTAGCAATGAACCGCTAATCGCAACTGTCACTGCAGGTAAAGTTAAAGGCATTAAAGTGGGTGAAACTACTATTTCACTTAAAGTAGAAGGAATCACAGTAACCGCTACAATCAAGGTAATATCAGATATTACAGTTACGGCTGATCCAGTTGCTTTAGAAGATGGTCAAACACACCAATTAGATGCAACAACTAAAGGCGCTACATTAGCATATACCTCTAGTGACGCTGAAGTTGCCACCGTTAGTGAAACAGGTTTAATTACAGGCGTCAATACAGGTACAGCGACAATCACTATTAGTTTAGTTGAAGCACCTAGTATTACTAAAACAGTTACTGTAAATGTAACAAAAATCTCAGCTGAACAAAAAGCATTCGCTGCAGCAAAATCTTCAACTGAAGCATTAGAAAACTTTACAGTGAAAGTAACTATCAAAGAAACTGTTGGTGAAGAAGAACGTTTAATTAACGCCTATTATAAATTTGACGGAGAAAAGTTTGAATACCAAACAACCAACGGTTCTGTATTTTATGAATTATCAGGTGATGTCTATACAAAATATACAAAAACACTTGAGGGTTATTCTACTGAAGTTGTAAGTGGGCTACCTTCAGGATTTGCACCATTTTGGATCGGGTTACAATTTTCTGATTTTGTTTACATGAATGAATCCTACATGGTTAATTATGGTAGAGAATCTATCTTTAATTCATTTTCATCACAATTTTCAGGTTCTGTAGTATCTAATGGTAAATTAATTCTTGCGGACAATTACAGCCAAATTTCATTTAACTTGAAGATGTTTTCTGGTGAAACATTTACTTTCACATTTGATTTCATTGATATTAATGAAACTATTGTTACAATTCCGGTGTAGAGGTGACTTATGAAATACATTAAACGTTTAGTTATATTAGCCATCATGTTAATGGGATTCTCAATTAACATTACGGCACAAAATGATTTTAACCTTACTATAATAAGTAAAGAGGTTAGAACAGTTATGGGTGTTCAACACCAAAAGCTATTGGTTCAAATGCGTTGGAATGGGGTAACAACTAATCAACAAATTAACTATATTGGTGCAAATCCTGTAACAAACAAGAATATCAGTTTAGTTGCTTTAGATAACTTTACTTCATTTGATTTTAGTAGAGGGACACTACCAGGGATGATTTACAACACACAGCAACGTTATCCAAACCAAAAGATTGTTGCTGGGGTAAATGGTGACTTCTTTGATATTAACTCATCGATAGGTCAAAATGCCGCAACTGCAGGTCCACATATTAGAGATGGAAAAGTTGTTTTCCAAGGTTATAGTTATAATAATACCTATACGGTTGGGGTTAAAGTAGATGGAACACCATTTATGGGCAAACCTACTTATGATGGTTACCACATTGAAGTAATCGACGAAGATGGCTCAATTAAATTAAAAGATCTAAAAGTTAAAATTAACCAACTTCCAGGCGCAGGAGAATTAGCGGTATTACTACCTTCATTTAAGAATGCTGCTGAATTAACTGGTCAAAAGATGGTTATCAAAACCCATGAAACCATTATCCATAGAGGTCCAGGACAAGTTGAGCTTGGAAGATATTTTGTTGAAGGTAAATTCCAAGAAATCAAATCAGAATCCATGGAATCTATAGAACTTGATACAATGGTTTTAGTTGGAGATGATTTCTTCTTAGACGATTTAATTAGTCCAACAGACATTGTTAGATTACACAATAGACCTTCGGGTGATTTTAAAGGAATTTGGCAAGGGGTTTCTGGAAACACACTTTTAATTGAAAATGGTGTTGTTAGAACTCAAACTAATAAAGACGTTCACCCAAGAACTGCAACGGGATTAAAAGCTGACGGGACTATCTTCTTTATTACAGTCGATGGACGTCAAGCACCTACTTATGCAGGGGTAACTTATGAACAATTAGGTAACTTGTTAAAATACTTTGGCGCAGATAAAGGATTTAACTTAGATGGTGGTGGATCAACAACTGTAACGGTATTAGATGTTCCAACGGATACCTATGTTGTTCACAATAGTCCAAGTGATGGTAACTTAAGACAAGATGCTAACGGGGTTGGGTTTATATACGGTCCAAGACAAATGCCGCTTCCTCCAATTCCTTATCCAGATACAAGACAATTATTAGGTCAAGTAAATGACATCTTAATTGATGGTAATAATTTATCATTTAATCCAGTTGAAAATGCGAACCGCTACGTAATTGACGTTGATGGTACACGTATTGAAACGACAGACTCATCACTTGCATTAGATGTAACGCCAGGGTTACATGATATTACAATTAGAGCCTATGGTGATCATGAAATTTATCGTCAATCCGATAAAGCACCATTTGTTATAGAAACATATTCTTCATCAATACAAAATATTATGGATGCATTGTCCAACTATGGTAAAAACACTCATCAATATTTAAATGATTAATGCGAGGTGCAACTTATGAAGAAGTTAGTGTTAAGTTTTAGTTTATTATTAGTTGCATTTTTAGTTGGTTGTACAAAAACACCAACTTTAAATGTACAAGACCTAGAATTAAAAGTCGGTGAAGAGAAGAATTTAGTTATTCTTGTTGAAAATTCTGCTAAAAAAGTGTCGTTTGAAGTTACTGATGACACGATTGCAACGATATCATCGACTGGTGTTGTAAAAGGACTTAAAGAAGGTACAACAACATTTAAGGCTAGTTTAGAAGACACAGATTTATCAGTTACGGCAACAATTACCGTTAAACCAGCTGATTTAGTCGTTACTCTAGATATTACAGGACCAAGTACACTAAGTGTTGGTCAAGTTTCCAAAGTGAATGTTACATCTAATGATCCGTTAGGTGTAACATACACTTCTAGTGATTCAACTGTGATTACGGTTGATGGTAATGGTAATTTAGAAGCCGTTAAAGCAGGTAGTGCCGTTATTACGGTTCAATCTAAATCAGACACAACAGTTTCAAAGACTTTAACCATTACAGTGGAAGATGTTATTTCGATTGAAGTGGATGACTTCGTTTTATTCGTTGATGAAGTTAAAACACTTTTAGTGATTCATAATGATGCTTTAGGGGTTTCTGTAACCTCATCAAATGAAACAGTTATTTCAGTAGATGGGTTAAATGTTACAGCTCTAACCAGTGGTACAGCCACATTAACCATCACATCATTATCTGATGCAGGAATTTCTATTGAAGTAGAAGTTACGGTATTAGAAAAACCATATGTGAATGTGGTTGACTTAGAAAAAGTAATGTCAAAAAACGATGAGTTCACATTAGAATTTGATGCGAGTCATACGGCTGTCATTATAATTTCAGATGAATCTATCCTCTCCATTGAAGCGGGAATCGTTAAAGCACTTAAGGAAGGAACCGCTACAATCACAGTTTCTTTAGAAGATTACCCTTTAATCAAACAAGACATCACAGTAACGGTTTATCCTAAAATTACTTTAGAAATTCAAACCGATATTAAGATCAAAATTCAAGAAACATTAGATATTCCAATTACTTCAACCCATGAATTGGTTTTCACATCAAGTGATTCTTTATTGCTAACGGTTGAAGGTGATCAAATGACTGGGGTTAAAGGTGGAACTCCAAAGATTATTGTTACATCAGAAGCTAACCCAACTTTCTCACAAGAAGTAGAGGTTTTTGTATTAGGGATGCCAACAAGATTAACACTGTCTGCACAAACAGATTTAGTTTTAGCTGAAACCACTCAAATTGTATCTAACTTTACACCTGTTAATACATTCTCTTATGTTACTTATGCTTCAAGCAATTCAGCGGTTGTGACCGTTAGTGAAGAAGGGATTGTAACCGCAGTAGGATTAGGAACAGCAGTAGTAACTGTTACTTCAACGATTGATGCACGTTTAAAAGCAACCATTAGCTTTAAAGTTGAACAAATTAATGCAGTGAAACTTGATTTAACAGACGGTGAAACCATCCAAGCCAACGGGTATTCATTTACGGAAGGCATTAATGCTTTTAGAACTTTAGATGAAGCTTTAGCAGGTTCACCAAGAGAAGTTATTCTTGTAGGTGAATATGATGCGCCAATTTTAATTAACCAAGCTGTTATTATTTCGGGAACGCCTGAAACCAGAATTAAAAATGATTTAACGGTCGCTTCTGATTTGATTACAATTAAAGGTTTAACATTTACAGGGGAAGGTCGTATATTGATTAACCCAGCTTTACAAAATATTGTTATTACAAAAAACACTTTTGAAACTTTAACTTATACTACTGCGGCAATTCATGCAGAAGAAACCAAGCAATTAGAAGTTTCTTACAACAACATGAATTTGAATGGTGGTATTGGGGTAGAAGTTATTAACCCAATTGAAAAGGTTGTTTTAATCAAAGGGAACATTATTAATAGTGCAAGCACAGCGATAAGTGTTCGAGCAGTTCAAAGTTATTTAGCTTCATTAGCAATTCAAATTATGTGGAATCAGATTGATTCAGTAGAAACAGGGTTTGATATTGATTTAATGTATCAAGAAACTATTGATCACGCCTCATCCTATGTACGCTTTAATGAAGTATCCAATTATATATTTGGGGCAAAAGCGGCATTAGTTAATCACGTTGACTTTAACCTTAACTATTGGGGTGGTGTACCAAGTATGTCAAAATTTGAAAATCTAGATGAATTTGATTTAGAGGGGTTCTATATGAATAATACCGATGTATTACCAGAGTCTTTATATACACCTGGTGGTCCAGCTTTCTTGAAGATATTAAACAACTTAACTGAAGTGAATATCAATGAGGAAATTAAAGTGGAATATAAGGTATTACCAAAAGATACACCAACTTCATCGGTTAAAGTATTAACAGGCGATGCAACTATTATGACGGTGGATTCCACAAACACCATAAGATTTAAGAAGAGTGGTTATATTGATTTGATTGTTAGAAGTAAGTATAACAGTCAAGTAGAAGACAAAATCACGTTTGAAGTTATTACAGACCCAGGTATTGAATTAATTCCTGAGTCAGTAAATAACCATATTACAGTAGGAAAGACTTTACAGTTTTCTACCGTGGTATTCCCTAAGAGAATTGAAAGTGAGCCTGTAACATTTAGTGTAGATAATAATACCATTGCGTCTATTGACAGTACGGGTTTATTAACTGCGTTAAGTCCAGGTTTAGTTACGATAAAAGCGCAATTAACAAGTGATGAAACGGTGTATCAAACATTTAAATTAGAGATTTATGATGAATTAGATCCAACTAATATTATGGATTTCATTAGCAGTTCAATGATTACTTATACAACACCAAGATCGTTCTTACTTTACGGTGAATTTAATGTGTTGTACCAAGGCTATGATAGCGTATCAAGAATTATCTTTGAAGAATTAGATATTAACCGTTCTAAGATGATTCCGGATTGTGATTCATTAACGGGTTCACAAAGAGATAACTGTAGAAAATTAAGACCTGGTGAAAGACCTGCGTTAAGTGAAGGTTTAGAAGCGTTTAATAATAAGAATGTTTACTACATTACTGTTCATGAAACAGGTAGTACTAATCCAGATGCCGGTGCTTTAAGCCATGCAAACTATTTGATGAATCAAGTTATTGGAACTACTACACTACGTCAAGCGTCATGGCACTTCACAATGGATGATAAAGAAGTATATCAACACATTGAAACCGATGAAATGGCATGGCATGCAGGTGATGGTACTAGAAAAGCAGGCACAACATGGAGTGATACATGGGGCAATGAAAATATTGGTGGCGGTAATACGCACAGTATCGGAATTGAAACCAGTGTTGCGAGAAACCATGACATCTTAAGGGTATGGCAAAGAACGGCGAAGTTATCTTCACAATTAGCTAAACAATATAACTTACCAGAAGAAAACGTTAAATTCCACGAAGACTTCTCCAGTAAGATTTGTCCACAATCGATGATTAGAGGTAACTTAACAGGTTTATTCTATGAAATGTTAAGCTATGAATACAAACTTGTACACGATTTTAGCGGGGCTCAAATAGAGTTCACTTCCCACAACCCTGAGTATGTGGATAATGCAGGCCGTGTTATTAAGAGACCAGATAGAGCTCAAAATGTAAGCTTTACTATTAAGGTTACTTATAACGGTGAAACAGTTCAAAAAACGTATTATAGCTATTTGCCAGGAACTGTACACTAAGGTATAGAGAAAATCTTTTTCAAAAAGTAAAAAAAGCGTGAGTCATTGAGGAATAAACGCATTCCTCAATTGACAGCGCTTTCAAGATGATGTATAGTATTAATTGAAAACACAC
>CAYJBF010000042.1:0-8182 GCA_964368415.1 uncultured Acholeplasmataceae bacterium
TCTCCATTGCTTTCAATCTTTATTTAGATACAATAAAATATCTAGCAATTTCTTCGCTTAAGATTGTGAATGTAGCAATAAAAAATGATTTAAACACAGGAGGACATGATGGTTAAATTAGTTATTAACAAAAAAACAATATGAGACTTTCCACCGAAAATATGCTACTTATGTATTTCAAACATCAAAGTTAATCCCATATGAAACGGTTATAAATAATATTATTATGCCCTTGAAGAACTTAAAAGAACCTATAAATTATGAAGAAATATATGAATCAGCACATAGTTTGGGAATTTATGAAATTTTAGAGAAAAAAGCAGGTTTATTATCTGTAGGAGAGCAACAAAGAGTGGCAATTCTAAGGGCACTAGCGACTAAAAGACCAATAATTTTAGCTGATGAACCAACAGGCAGTTTGGATTTTGAATATAAATCGATAGTAATGAAATTACTTTCAAAGATTAATAAAAACTTTAATCGAACTATCATTATGGTAACTCATAATAATCAGCTAGACTCATATTTCACTCATACATTTACTATTAAAGAGAAGGTTATTGTATTTGGTTTTAGTCTATTTGATGAAGACACAAAAGCTTATTTTCTCAAACAGGATGATAATTTAATTTTGGGTGAAGTTAACAATACGCCTGATTGCCAGAAAGACCTTGACATTAAAATAGATACTTTAAATAAAAATGGTATTTTAGTGCAACATGATGAAACAATTTTTACAACCTCTGGTTATGTAAAATCTAACTATATTAGTGAATATGTAAGTATTCACGTTGCAGAAACATTCATGTACACGGAAAATCAAATTGTTGGCACAATCGATCGGCTATTTCAAAAACCATTAGAGGGCGGAGTTTATATAAGTGAGGAAGTTTATCGAAAACTAGAGTCTCCTATCCAAATAGATGTTGAAATTAATAAGGCAATATTTAAATTACCAATAAATGGTGTATATAATATAAAAAGAAGGTATTATGCAAATACTTTATGAATTACAGTTGTGTTGATACTTGAACCAACATATTTATAATAAAATGATTTTGAAATATGTTATAATAAAAGTTGTATTGTAGGTGAAAAAATGGAAAAAATAAAAATAGAAAACTTAAGTTTTTCATATGATAAGAAAAATGAAGCTATTAAAAATTTAGATCTTTTGATTGAGGAAGGCAAATGGATTGCGGTTGTCGGGCACAACGGATCTGGAAAAAGCACATTGGCTAAATTATTAGTGGGTTTATTGGTTGCTGATAAAGGTAACATTTATATAGATGGACTATTAATGAATGCAGAAAATATTCATGAGATAAGAAAAAGAATAGGGATTGTTTTTCAAAATCCTGATAACCAGTTTGTTGGCGTTACAGTTAAACATGATATAGCCTTTGGGTTAGAAAACCAACAAGTTCCTCAACCAGAAATGGTAAAACTAATAGATGAATACGCCGAAGTTGTTGGAATGAAGGCTTTTTTAAATAAAGAACCACACCAACTTTCAGGTGGACAAAAACAAAGAGTTGCGATTGCTGGAGCTCTTGCAATGAATCAAGATATTATGATTTTTGATGAAGCCACTTCAATGCTCGATCCTGAAGGAACAAAAGATATCACAGATTTTATCATTAGACTTAATAAGGAATTTAATAAGACGATTCTTACCATTACACATGATTTGGAATTTGCAAGAAAAGCGGATGAAATTATTGTGATGAATAGTGGCGAAGTGATGTTTTCAGGAACCCCTGATGTTATATTTGAAAACTCCAAGATATTAAAGGAAATTGACTTAGACATTCCTTTTGGACTTCAAGTCTATGAAGCAGCGCATGAGGATGAAACCTTAAATAAACAGAAAGATTTGGTTGAAGCACTATGGGAATACAGTTTAAGCAAGTAAGTTATGCCTATAGAGGCGTTAAAAATGAACGTTATGAAGCCATTTTAAATATTGATCTTGAAATCAAAGATGGTGAATTTGTCGCAATCATCGGTCACACAGGAAGTGGTAAAACCACACTTGTTCAACATATGAATGCTCTTTTAGAACCGACCAGAGGAGAAGTTCATATTTTCGATTATAAATTACCAAAAAAGAAAAAAGAAAAGGTTGGTCCAATAAGAAAATGTGTTGGGCTTGTTTTTCAATTTCCAGAATATCAATTATTTGAAGAAACAATCTTAAAGGATATAATGTTTGGCCCTAGGAACTTTGGGTTATCATTAGAGGAAGCAGAAAAAAAAGCAAGAGAGGCTGCTAAGTTAGTGGGTCTTTCTGATGAAATATTAAGTAAAAGTCCATTTAGAATAAGTGGGGGACAAATGCGACGTGTTGCCATTGCTGGTATATTAGCGATGGAACCTGAGATATTAGTACTAGATGAACCAACCAGAGGGTTAGACCCACAAGGCTCAAAAGAAATCATGTCTCTTTTTAAGGATTTACATGTGAACCATAATAAGACTATTGTACTAATCAGTCATGATATGAACATCGTAAGTCATTATGCATCAAGAATATTAGTAATGGATGAAGGACATTTTGTCTTTGATGGTAATAGAGATGAATTATTTAGTCATCCAAACTTTGAGTCTTTTCACTTAGCTAAACCCCATGCTTACAGTCAAATGGAATATTTATCAGATAAGTTAAACATCTCATTTAAACCTGTTTACACAAAAAGTGAACTTCTAGAACATTTAAAGGAGGTTTACCATGAATAATATTGTTATTGGTCAATATATCCCTGGGGAAAGTTGGATGTATAAACTAGACCCTAGAGTTAAACTTTCAGCACTGGTTATCTTATTAGTAACAACATTTCTACTTAATTCATTTTTATTAATGAGCATTATGTTTGGGTTAATGATTATTATGTTCTTAACAACAGGCGTTCCTTTTATGAAAATGATTAGGGGTTTAAAACCTTTAATGTTTTTACTGACATTCACATTCTTTATTCAAATATTTAGTGTTAAAACAGGAAAACTATTGTTTGAAGATCAAATGTTTATTAGTTATTCGAGTTTAGGTGCTATTTTAGCGATAATTGTTTTATATTTTGGATTAAAACGATTTATTAAGTTTAGAGTTACTTACTTTTTATTTATGGTTATTATGGCGTTTGTAGCACAAGCGTTTTTACCTTATGGATTATTAAGTGAATATACTTTCCAAGTCTATGAAGGTGGATTGTCTCAAACAGGATTCTTTCTATTTAGAATTATTATTGTGGTTATATTGTCAAGTTTATTGACATTTACTACTATGCCTACAGATATAACAAACGGGTTAGAATCTTTATTAAGACCACTTAAAGTAATTCGCTTTCCTGTAAGTGAACTAGCCATGATGTTAAGTTTGACTTTAAGATTTATCCCAACCTTACTTGAAGAAACAGGAAAAATCATGAAGGCTCAAGCCTCAAGAGGCGTAGATTTTAATGAATCGAAGTTCAAGGATAAGGTGACTCAAGTCATTTCACTATTAATTCCAATCTTTGTTGTATCATTTAAGAGAGCCGAAGATTTAGCCAATGCGATGGAAGCACGAGGTTATGTCGTTGGTGGTAAGAGAACTAAGGTTGATGTGATGAAGTTTAGAGTTGTAGATTTAGTTTCAGTCATCATTTGTTTAGGCTTATTGACGACTTCAATATTATTAAGAACAGGTGTGATTAGCATTGCGTTATAAACTCACCATAGCTTATGATGGAACCAATTATCAAGGGTTTCAATCTCAAGTTAATGGTAACTCAATTGAAGCTGAGCTGAATGCTGCGTTAACTAAATTAATCAAAACCCCGATTAAAGTAGTAGGATCAGGTCGAACGGATAAAGGGGTTCATGCAGTCGGACAAGTCGTTCATTTTGATAGCCCATTAAATATTCCTGCTTATAATTATTTAAGTGCGATTAATAGTTTTTTACCAACGGATATTCAAGCAGTTAGAATTGAAAAAGTTGATAATGACTTTCATGCCAGACATAGTGCAGTAAAAAAAACTTATCAATATGTCATAACTACCAAGTATGATATATTTAATAGAAATCACGAAACGTTTATTAAATACCCACTGGATTTAGAGTTGATGAAACAAGCAACCTATAAATTTCTTGGTAATCATGATTTTAAAGGTTTTTCAGGTTATGTTAAAGACAAACCAACGATTAAAGATATATATGAAGTTAATTTTGAAGTAAAAGATGAAAAAATCTATTTAACATTTACGGGAAATGGATTTTTAAAGTATATGGTTAGAAGAATGGTAGGAACCATTATCGAAATTGGATTAAGAAGAAAACCACTTGAGGTAATTGATGAAATCTTTTTAACTCAAAATGGCAATTTGGGCGGAAAAACCGCAAGCCCACAGGGCTTATATTTAATGAAAGTATATTATTAGGAGGATTATATAGATGTTTATTACATTTGAAGGTGGAGAAGGTTCAGGTAAAACCTCACTGATTAAAGAAGTTTCTAAATGGCTGGTTGAAAATGGGAAACCAACCTTAACAACGAGAGAACCTGGGGGATCTTTTATTGCTGAACAAATAAGAAAAGTATTATTAGATAACAACAATCTAGATATGAGTCCTAAAACAGAAGCCTTGTTGTTTGCTGCATCACGGGTACAGCATTTAGAAGAAATAATATTACCAGCTTTGAAAGAAAATAAAATCGTTTTATGTGATCGCTATATAGATTCTAGTTTAGCGTATCAAGGGTATGCCAGAGGATTAGGCTTAGAAGCTATTTTAAAGGCCAATAATTTCGTTTTAGAGTATATGCCTAATTATACAATCTACATTGATGTAGACCCAGAAATTGGCCTTAGTAGAGCACACCAAAGAGGTGCCTCTAACCGTTTAGATAATGAAGCATTAACATTCCATAAACGCGTTCGAGAAGGTTATTTAAAAGTTAGCGAAATGTATAAAGAACGCTTTATCATTATTGATGGTAATTGCGATATGAAGACACTAATTGAAAGAACATTAACTAAATTGAAGGAAATTGTATAATGGTAGAAAACAAATCTACAGAAATCGTTGAATTATTTCAAAAAGCCATAAAAAATGAACGTTTAAGTCATTTATATTTAATTAATGGACCTAAAGGAACAGGGAAAAAGGCTTTAAGTTTTAAAATTTCAGCACTTCTGTTAAAAACAACTGAAGAGGCACTTCAAAAAGGTCACATGAATCTATTTTTTATTGAGCCTCAAGGTCAAACCATTAAGAAAAAACAAATTGAAGATTTACAAGAAGAATTTTCTAAAACTTCCTTAGTGGGCGGAAGAAGAGTTTATATAATTGATCATGTCGAAACCATGACCAATGAAGCAAGTAATAGCTTACTTAAGTTTTTAGAAGAACCAGTTTCTAATTTAACTATTGGTTTATTATTAACGGATAACCTTGAACAAGTTATTAAAACAATCGTTTCAAGAAGCCAAATATTAAATTTACCCGCTTTAAGAGAAGAGACGTTAACCGAACATTTATTAGAAGAAGGCGTAACCCCACTTAAAAGTGAATTATTACCCTATCTAAATAAGAATATTGATGTTTTATTACAAATGTCAAAAGACCCAACCATTGAGATTGTGGTCAATGCGTTTGATCAATTTGTGGATGCGTTAATCAACAAAAAAAACTTATGGATATATACGGACAAAGAATTAACCATTATAAAAACAGATAAAAACTTAATGGTTTATTTCTTACAAATGTTGTTAATATTTTATTTGGATTTATATAAAATGTTAAATGATGAAAAAATTACAATAGGAAGTTATTCAAAAAAATATGAATCACTTAAGCATTATAGTAAAGAGAAAGTCCAATCAAATTTAGATGAGATACATACGCTTTTGGTCAGAATCAATTATAATATAAATAGTGATATTGCATTTAATCAGATGATTTTAAACATCAGTTAGGAGTATTAGTTATGCAAGTATGTGAAGTCCAGTTTCGACAAGCTGGTAAAAGATATTATTTTAGCCCAAATGGTCACAAACTCACAAACGGTGATTTTGTGGTGGTTGAAACCATTAGAGGTATTGAATTAGGAAAAGTAGTGGGGAATTTAAAAGAAGTAGATGATGAACAACTTCTAAATGAAGTAAAATCTATTCTTAGAATTGCAACACCAAAAGATATAGAAGAAGCAGAATATAACAGAACTTTAGAAAAACAAGTGGTTCAAACGACCAAAGTTCTTGTTAAGCAAAATGAGCTTGAGATGAAGATTTTAGCAGGTGAATATACTTTAGATAGAGACCGTTTAGTTATTTATTTTGAAGCGGATGCAAGGGTAGATTTCAGACAACTTGTTAAAGATTTAAATGAAGTATATAGAACTAGAATAGAACTCAGACAAGTTGGCTCAAGAGATGGGGCTAAATTTATTGGTTCTATTGGACCCTGTGGTCTCATTACTTGTTGTACCACTTTCTTAGGTACATTTGAAAACGTTTCAATCAAAATGGCTAAAAATCAAAACCTAAGTTTAAACCCTCAAAAAATAAGTGGGGCTTGTGGCAAGTTATTATGTTGTATTAAATATGAAAATGAAGCATATGAAGAACTAAGACAAGATATGCCGGATATGAATGAATACGTTGATACACCAGATGGGTCTGGTAAAGTTACAAGCATTCAACTAATCAAACGACAAGTTAAAGTTCAATTTCCGGATGATACTTCAGAAATTTATAGTGTAGGCGAGGTCAAACGTCGTGGTAATAAAAAATGATTTATTAGGCTATCCAAGAATTGATATTTACCAAGATAGTGAAATGTTTCATTTTTCCATTGACTCCATGTTGTTGGCAGACTTTGTTAGGATTAAAAAGAACACGAAAAAGATTCTTGACTTAGGAACGGGAAACGCTGCAATTCCTTTGTTTCTCACTTTAAAAACAAAAGCACATATCCATGGTGTGGAGATTCAAGAAGCGGTATATGATTTAGGTCTTAGAAGTGTTCTTGAAAACCAGTTTCAAGATCAAATTACACTTCACTTAATGGATATGAAAGAAGCACCAAGCGTATTTAATAACCAAGCGTTTGATACGGTTATATCAAACCCACCTTTTTTTAAATATAAACCATCATCGATAATTAATAAAAATGAGTATTTAACGATTGCACGTCATGAAGTTAAAATTACACTAGAAGAAATTGTACAGATTGCAAGTAAGTTATTGAAAAATAGCGGATCCTTTTATCTAATTCATAGACCTGAAAGATTGACTGATATTTTAGTGGAACTAAGAAAATCAGATTTAGAACCTAAAAGATTACGCTTTGTTTATCCTAAACAGAATTCAAAACCGAATCATGTTTTAGTTGAGGCAATGAAAAATACCAATCATTCAAACTTAGAAGTATTACCCCCACTTATCATCTATAATGACGATGGTAAATGGACTTCTGATATCTTAAAAATTTATAATTACGGGAGAGATTAATATGTTATTAAGTATGTTATCCAGAAAAGAAAAACTGAAATTCCTAGATTTGGCAATTCATATGGTAGCCATTGATGGTGAAGCAACTGAATTTGAAAAACGTATTTTGAATATTATGCTTGCTGAGGTAGGCGATGAAATCATTAAAGAATATACGTTTTCTTTATCAAGTAATTTAGAAGAAACCATTGATTTTTTTACGATTGCTTCAAAACCAATTAGAAATGTTGTCTTATTAAATTTATTTAAGATAACCATGTTTGATGATTTATATAATGCGACAGAACATTTCTTTTTAGATAATATTAGAAGACAGTTTAAAATTAGTATCGCTAAAAGAAAAGAACTCATGAGTCTTATTTACGAGGAAAGAGATTTAAAAGAAAAAGCTCGTCGTGTTTGTTTAACCCCATGAAAACTCAAATTTCTTTTGATGGGAAACCAACACTTTATTTAATTTCAACCCCAATAGGTAATTTAAAAGATATCTCCTATAGAGCGGTAGAAGTGTTAGAAAAAGTTGACGTGATTTATGCCGAGGATACTAGAGTTACCGTTAAACTTTTAAATCATTATGGGATTAAAAAGCCATTAAAAATGTACCATAGTTATAATGAAGAAGTCCAAAGTGATGAAATCCTAAAAGAATTAAGTAGTGGGCTAAACGTTGGGCTTTGTACCGATGC
>CAYJBF010000043.1:0-8154 GCA_964368415.1 uncultured Acholeplasmataceae bacterium
CACGTAAAAAGTATATATATTCTCCACAAACTTGTGTTAATAAAATATTTCACAAAAAAGTTATCCACATTTTCTGTGGTTAATTTATTGTTACTAAAATAGTGGTTGCGTGTTAACATATAACTACTAGAGTTTGGAGTTGAATGAAATGCAAGAATATGAAGTCCTATGGGATCAGGTCTTGGACAAATTGAGAGACTCGTTAGACAATGAAGTTTACGAGGAATTTTTTGAACCGCTCTCATCAATCCAAAAGGTAGCAGACAACTATGTTTATATTGTCGCACCGTCACCTTATATCCAAAGTCGTATCAATCGACTATACTTAAATCAAATAAATTCTCTATCACAATCTATATATAAAAAACATTTAGTAGGGTTCAAATTTGTTTTAGAAGAGGAAATGACTAAAGATCAAAGCCTCTTAGGACCAGAGTTGGGTTTAGAGGATAAGTATCGATCTGGTGATTTAAACGCAACCTTATCTTTTAATACGTTTGTTGTTGGTAAATCAAATAGATTTGCTTTCCAAATGGCCCTTAAAGTGGCTGACCAACCTGGTATTGTAGCTAACCCGTTTTATATATTTGGCGATGTTGGGCTAGGAAAAACACACTTGATGCAAGCTGTTGGTAATTACATTTTAGATAATAATATTAACACACGTGTATTATATGAGAAAGCATCAGACTTTCTTGAAAACTATGTTACGAAGGTTAGTACTAATAAAATGGCTGAATTTAATGAAAGATACCGTTCTGTAGATATTCTACTTATAGATGATATTCAACAGTTGTCCGATAAAAAGAACACTCAAATGGAGTTTTTTAAGCTTTTCGACCATTTAACCAATCAAAACAAGCAAATTATTTTAACCAGTGATAAACCAGCTAGCGAACTCAAAAACATGATGTCAAGGCTTACAAGTCGATTCTCGCAAGGTCTAATGGTAGACATTGGAGTACCTGATTTAGAGCATCGAGTTGAGATTTTACGAAAAAAACTACTTGCCGAAGCACCGGATATTGATGATTTTGATCCTGCTATCTTAGAATTTATTGCTTCTTATTTCTCGACTAATATTAGAGAACTTGAGGGTGCATTAAAACGTGTACTTTATTATTGTATGATTAATAATATTCCTTACACTGTGAAAAATGCCGAAGAAGCTTTAGATTCGTTAATGAAAACAAAGAGAAGAACAGAAGCAGCTAGCGAAAACAATTATGACAAAATCCAAAGCGTTGTAGCTGAGTATTATAGTGTAACCGTTCATGATTTAATAGGGAACTCAAGAAAAGCAATTTTCACTTTACCACGTCATATCGCTATGTTTCTAATTAAGAATATGTATGATATTCCATATAAAACAATCGGGAGTTTCTTTGGTAATAGAGATCATTCAACTGTCTTAAGTGCAGTTGAAAGAATTGAAAACCAAAAGAAATACGATAAAGAATTAAACATGGCTTTAGAACACCTCAAAAAGAAGTTGGATAAATAGTAATTATTGTGGTAAATATTGTGGAGTTATGGTATAATAAAGATAGATAAATTGGGGGTTTTCTAAACTTCCCACAATCCCACAGACCCTTATTACTATTAGTTAAAAAAGAATAAGAAATAAGACAAGGAGAAAATACATTATGATTTTTAGCATCAATCAAGACTTATTATTGGATACAATTAATGTTATTCAAAGAGGTTTACCTGTTAAAACACCACTACCAATACTAAACGGCATTAAACTTGAAGTTTTTGATGACCATTTGATATTTACTACATCTAACACAGATATAGCTATCCAAATGATTGTTAACGATTCTAGTTTAGAAGTACTTTCGCCTGGCCGTGTAGTAATTCCAGGAAAATATCTAATTGATATTACAAGAAAATTGGAAGGCCGCGTCGAATTCTCGTTGGTTGAAAATAGAGTTTTAGTGATCCGTTCAAGTAATGTTGAATATAAACTTCATGTTATGGACGTTGAGGATTATCCAGATGTTGATTTCTTGCAAATGGGCCAACCGATTGTTTTAGATTCTAAAACGCTAAAAGGGATTATTAAAGAAACCAATTACGCAACCAGCCAATATGAAAAGAGACCGATATTAACTGGTGTTAACTTTAAACACGAAGAAGATAAGTTATTTTGTGTTGCTACAGATTCATACAGACTAAGTCAAAAAATATTACCACTATCCACTGATTTTGAACCATTTAATATTGTTATTCCAAACAAGAGTTTAGATGAGTTATCAAGAATTATCGATGCGGTAAATGAAGACGTTGAAATTTTTATTTCTCCGAATAAAGTCTTATTCAAATTTGACGATATTATGTTCCAAACTAGATTATTAGATGGTGTCTATCCAGACACACTTCGAATTATTCCTACTGAATTCCCAATAATCATTAAGTTCAACAAAGATGAACTTTTAAAATCAGTTGAACGCGTTAGCTTATTATCTCCAAAAGACAGAGAAAATAACTATAACATTATCAAATTAATGGTTAAAAAAGATTACTCAGTAGAAATCTCATCCACTAACACAGAAGTAGGGGATGCTCAAGAAATAATAATTCCAACCGATGACGTAGTCGGACCTGCTATTAAGATTGCTTTTAGTTCTAAGTATTTAACCGAAGCATTAAAAGCATTTACGTCTAACGAAGTAAGCTTAAACTTTGCTGGCGAAATTAAACCTTTTGTTATTAAAGGTGATTTAGATCCAGACATGTTAAGTTTAATCTTACCAGTAAGAATCGAATAAAAAAATATCAATCATAGCCCTTAAATTTAATTTTAAGGGTTTTTTTATGCCGTGATATGTTAGGTGTGCTTTTATAAAAAAAACAAACAAAAACAAGCTTTTTTCCTTATATTATGTTATAATATAACTAGCGAGGTTTATCGAAATATGGAAAAGTTTAAAATTAAGGGTCCTTATATTACTCTAGGACAATTTGTAAAAGCAATTACTTTAGTATCTTCAGGGGGAATGGAAAAGGCTTTTTTACAAGAAGCAACCATTACCTATAACGGAGAAAAAGAAAATAGAAGGGGTAAGAAAATCTACCCTAAAGATAGAGTAATTATAAACGGAACCCCTTATGAGTTCATCTAATGATAGAGTATTTAGAAGTTAGAAACTTCCGAAATCACACTATAAAAAAAATTAAAGTAAACTCAAAGACAACATTTATCGAAGGGTCTAACGGACAAGGTAAAACCAGCTTGCTAGAAGCCCTTTATTTTGTTAGTCTTTTAAAATCACACAGAACCAGTGATGATTCCGCATTAATACAATCGAATAAACCTTATGCGAAAATAATTGTAAAAACGACTAATCACACTTATGAGGTGGTTATTCAAAAAGAATCAAAACATCTTATGGTCGATAAAAACCAAATAAAAAAGATGAGTCAGTTTGTTGGGGGATATAAAGTGATTATGTTTTCTCCGGAAGACTTAGAACTAGTTAAAGGACATCCAGGTATTAGAAGACGATTCATGGATATCGAAATGTATCAAGTAAAACCTAAGTACATCGAACAATTATCGATTTATAAACAAGTCTTAAAACAAAGGAACGCCTTACTAAAAAGACTGAAACTAACCGATGATTTAACATTCTTGAATATTATCAATAAACGGTTATCTGATGAAGCGAATAAAATCATTTTAGAACGAACAAACTTTATTGAGAAGTTAAATCAAGCGTTAATTAAACGATTTAGAGACTTTAATCAAACTGATGAGGTTTCTATCATATACAAACCAAACATACCCTTAAATAGTCTAGAAACCATCTTAAATGACAAAATAGAACGCGATATTTTGACACAATCAACCAGTTCTGGACCGCACCGTGATGATTTTATCCTAAACTTTAACGGGTACGATGCCAAAGAATTTGCCTCTCAAGGGCAACAACGTTTAATTACAATTGCTTTAAAATTAGCCCTTATCGAGCTTATCGATAAAGACGAAGAACTCATTATTTTATTAGATGATGTTCTTAGTGAATTAGATGAACACGTTATTAAATCTATAGGCAAAATCGTTCATCTAGATTATCAAGTTATCATGACCGGCACCAAATCAAATTATGAAAATGTTAATTTAATCAACTTAAATGAAGGAGATGATCAATATGGATCAAAATCACAATAACAATAATTACATGGCTGAAAACATTCAAATACTAGAAGGACTTGAAGCAGTAAGAAAAAGACCTGGTATGTATATTGGATCAACAGGTGAACGAGGCCTTCACCACTTAGTATGGGAAATTGTAGACAACGCCATTGACGAAGCGATGGCAGGTTACTGCGATACCATCAACATCGAGCTTTTACCAGGAGAAGTAATTAAAGTGACGGATAACGGAAGAGGAATTCCAGTTGATCTACACCCTAAAACACATAAACCTGCTGTAGAAACTATTTTTACTGTGCTTCATGCGGGTGGTAAATTTGACGGAAAATCATATAAAGTTTCTGGAGGATTACACGGGGTTGGGGGTTCAGTAGTGAACGCCTTATCAGCTAACTTTATGGTAACTATCGCTAGAGATAATAAACTTTATCAAATGAATTTTGAAAAAGGTGTTCCAGTTACTAAATTAGAGATTATAGGTGAATCTAATCATACTGGAACCACCATCGAGTTTTTAGCAGATTCAAATGTGTTTACTGAAACAACACGTTATGATTTTGAAACCTTAAGAAATAGAGTTCAAGAACTTTCTTTTTTAAACAAAGGCTTAAAAATCTCTATTAAAGATGCCCGAATTCCAAACAAAGAAGTATTACATGAATACCACTATGAAGGTGGTATTGTTGAGTATGTAGAGTTTTTAAACGAAGGAAAACAAGTGGTTAATCACGATATTATTTATGTTGAAAAGACACAAGATGATATCACGGTTGAAATGGCAATCCAATATAACGATTCTTATGCTACAAACCTTTATTCATTCGCGAATAACATTCATACCCATGAAGGTGGAATGCATGAAGATGGTTTTAAATTAGCTTTAAATAGAGTCATGAAAAAGTATGCAGAAGATAATGATATTCTTAAAAAAGATGACACATTCCAAAGAGAAGACACACTAGAAGGTATCACTTGTATCTTATCAATTAAGCACCCAAACCCTCAATTTGAAGGTCAAACTAAAACCAAATTAGGAAACCCTGAAGTTAGAGCATTAAGTTCTCAAATTTGTGGTGAAGCCCTTGAAAGATATTTATTAGAACATCCGAATGATGCCAAATTAATAGTCGATAAAATAGTTATAGCTGCAAGAGCCAGAATCGCGGCTAGAAAAGCTAGAGAAGCAACTAGAAGAAAAAGCCCACTAGATGCATTAGGCTTTGCCAGCAAACTCGCTGACTGTAGAAATAAAAACCCACACGAATCTGAAATATACATCGTGGAAGGAGATTCTGCGGGTGGGTCTGCAAAACAAGGTAGAGATTCACAATATCAAGCTATCTTACCACTTCGCGGAAAAATCTTAAACGTCGAAAAAGCCCGTCTAGATAAAGCATTATCCAATAAAGAAATTCTAACCATGATTCAAGCTTTCGGTACAGGTATTGGCGAAGAATTCGATGCCACTAAAGCAAGATATCATAAGATTGTTATTATGACGGATGCGGACGTTGACGGTGCCCATATTAGAACGCTTTTACTTACATTCTTCTACCGTTATATGAAAGGATTAATCGACTTAGGTTATGTTTATATTGCGCAACCACCTCTATATAAAGTCCAATCAGGTAAGAAGATTCGTTATGTTTATGACGATGAAAAATTAACAGAAACACTCGAAGAATTTGGTGGTAGACCACAAATTCAACGTTATAAAGGTCTTGGGGAAATGAACCCTGAACAATTATGGGAAACCACGATGGACCCAGAAAGAAGAACTTTATTACAAGTATCATTAAAGGATGCAATTAATGCAGATCAAATATTTACAATGTTAATGGGTGAAGAAGTTGAACCAAGAAAAAACTTCATTCAAACCAATGCGAAGTACGCTTCGAATATTGACGCTTAAGGAGAATAATCATGGATGAAAATAAAAAAGACTTATTGTTAGATGATGAACAAATCGAAGACGAACATGATGAAATAGAAGAACACGATGATGATTTTTTCGATGAACCGAAAGCAGACTATATTCACGGTAAGATAAAAGAAATTAACATTGCCTCAGAAATGAAAACCTCATTCTTAAACTATTCAATGAGTGTTATCGTTTCTAGAGCCTTACCTGATGTAAGAGATGGTTTAAAACCAGTTCAAAGAAGAATTGTGTATGCCATGAACGACCTCGGTATGGGCGCTAACACGCAACACAAAAAATCAGCCCGTATTGTTGGGGAAGTTATTGGTAAGTATCACCCACATGGTGACTCGTCAATCTACGAAGCGATGGTAAGAATGGCACAACCATTCTCGTATCGTTATCCACTGGTTGATGGCCATGGTAACTTTGGTTCAGTAGACGGTGACGGTGCGGCAGCAATGCGTTATACTGAGGCAAGAATGAGTAAAATAGCCATGGAAATGGTGAAAGATATTGATAAAGATACAGTTTCGTTTGGGCCTAACTATGATGGATCAGAAAATGAGCCGCTAGTATTACCAGCAAGATTCCCTAATCTTTTAGTCAATGGTGCAAGTGGGATTGCCGTTGGGATGGCAACTAACATTCCCACCCATAACTTAAGTGAAGTTATTGATGGTGTATTGGCTTATATGGATAATAAAGATATTACCACTGAAGGCTTAATGCAATATATTAAAGGACCAGACTTCCCAACAGGTGGTAAAATCCTTGGGGCAGAAGGCTTAAGACAAGCGTATGAAACAGGAAATGGTTCAATTATTATTAGAGCCCAATCTCAAATTTTGGAATCGAGAAAATCGAAGAAAAATGCGATTGTTATTACAGAGATTCCATTCCAAGTTAATAAATCTAAATTAATCGATAGAATTGCTGAAATTGCTAAAGAAAAGATTGTAGATGGAATAACTGATTTAAGAGATGAATCAAACCGTAAAGGGATGCGTATTGTTATTGAGTTAAGAAGAGATGTGAACCCACATGTTATGTTAAATAACTTATATAAATACACACAACTTCAATCCTCATTTTCAATAAATATGATTTCATTGGTTGACGGTGAACCCAAATTAATGGGTATTAAACCAATGATTGGTCACTATGTTAATCACCAATTAGATATCATTCAAAGAAGAACTTTATTTGAACTTAGGAAGGCTGAAGAAAGAAAACACATCTTAGAAGGCTTAGTAATCGCATTAGAAAATATCGATGCGGTGATTGAAATCATTAAATCTAGTGAAACTGGTGAAGTTGCGCGCGTGTCATTAATGGATACATACGGTTTAACGGATATTCAAGCAAGAGCTATCTTAGATATGACTTTAAGACGCTTAACAGGTCTAGAAATTGAAAAGATTAAAGAAGAAAACATTGATTTGGCGAATAAGATTATTGATTATAAAGATATCGTCAGCAGCGATGAAAGAAAATATTCTATTATCAAAGAAGAAATTCTAGAAATCAAGACCAAATATGGAGATAAGCGTCAATCAGAAATGTGTTTAGATATTCCGCTTAATATTAACGACGAGGATTTAATTCCTGAAGAAGACGTTATTATTACTGTCACCAATAAAGGTTATGTAAAACGTATGACTTTAGATGAATATAAGATTCAAAATAGAGGCGGTGTCGGTATGACATCGATTAAGATGCAAGATTCTGACTTTGTTGAGCATATTCAAATGACCAATACCCATACTTACCATTTATTCTTTACCAATAAAGGTAGAGTTTATAAAGTTAAGGGGTACGATATTCCGGAAGGATCAAGACAATCTAAGGGCCTTCCAATCAACAACATCTTACCATTCGACAAAGATGAGACGATGGTTGCATTCACGACTGTTACAGATTTTGAGGCGGATGATAAGTTCTTATTTTTCACCACCAAAAAAGGAATTGTTAAACGGACAAAAGTATCTGAATTCCAAAATATTAGACAAAACGGTATTATCGCTGTCGGGTTAAAGGATAACGATGAATTATTTAGCGTTAAAGTAAC
>CAYJBF010000044.1:0-7898 GCA_964368415.1 uncultured Acholeplasmataceae bacterium
TCATAGGCATGTTCTCCTAACTTTAACGCTTTAACAAATATGAATAGAACCATCAGTAACATCATAATAACGACAACATAGCTCCATGCCATTGCTAGAGATAATCCCCAATTTAATTGGTTATACTCATAACTAATAACGGTAGCGGCACTTGAAGTTAAGAATGTATCGACAATCGCATAAATGCTAACGGTAATTAAATGTGGGCTAACGTTTGGAAGTGTAATTAACCAAAACATTTCATAAGCGGTTGCGCCTTCAATGGTCGCAGCTTCATATAAATGTTTAGGAACACTTTGAATCGCAGCTAAGAATAATAAAATTGGTACCCCTGATAAGGTTAAGATGGTGTAAACACGATCTACTAGGCCTACTACTAAGGTGACTAATCCTTCACCGATTCCAATATTGATTAAATATTTGGATAAGTCAAAGATCATCATGGTATTTTCTTCTAGGAAAATATCGCCCATCACGCTACCTGCACCACTCATAACGGTTGATACAGCTGTGCTGTTTAAAATAACTGGGATAAAGAATATCGCTCTAACAATGGCTCTACCTTTAAATTCTTTATTTAATAATACCGCAATAAACAGTGAGAAAATCAGTAATACAGGTAAGTTAATCAGTGCGTCTCCAATGGTATTTAATAATTCAACCTGGAAAGAGGATTCAGTGCTAAATGTGTGTTCAAAGAATGCATAATGATAATTCTCAAACCCAACAAAACTTAAATCAACCCCGCCTTGAATTGGAGTAATATCGAAGAAACTGTAAATCACGGATTGAACAAATGGGAACGCAAATAATGTGATAAACCCAATAATCCATGGCAGTAAGAAGATAACGCCCCATATTTTCTTTTGAGTGCTATGTTTTACTTTAATATGTTTAACTTCTTTTGGACTCTTAATTGTAGTTGCTTTTAAGTTTTCCATTATAGCCCTCCTTTAGTATAAGATAGAGCATCAATAGATACGCCATTTACCACAACTGGTGTTTGATTATAGTTAATATATAATTCTAAACCGTGTGAATATTTAACTCTAAATACGTTGGTTCTTAAGAACTCGTGTTCAACTAAATGTCCACCATATAAGTTAAGCTCTTCTAAAATACTTGATTCTTCTTTAATAACATCCATCCAGTGTAAATAGTAAGTGGATAAATATTGGCTATACTCAGTGTTTAATAATTCTTTAGGGTTCACAAATGTTAATGTGTATTTTAGTTGTGATCCAGTTTCAAGAATTCTTAAGAAGTTATGTCTTTCACTTCTTTGTGTCTGCATGTTTAAACTTCTTGATGAGTAAGGAACATAATCCGCTAATACCAGTTGATACAGTGGAATAGAATAATCGATAATTGAATATAAGGTTGTATCCATTGGAATATCGGTTGCATAACTTGTGTAAGGTAACGCAAACCCGTATGGATTTCTTAACAAAATATTCTTGTCTAAACTTTCTAATAAGTTAGTCGTATAGCGTAATGTATCTTCTGTATAAACAGTGTCATCACTGCGGTAACTTCCCACTAAATTGCTGCCTAATCTTGTAAATGAGATATTGTCGGTTGGAAGTTTTTTATCTAGTTTATTATAAATGGCTTCATAATATCTAGGGTTAATAATGTAGTCATCTGCTGAATGAATATAAGGTGTTTCGCTGTAAGGTAACATAGACGGAATATGGTATTCAAAGTCTCTTGATAAACTACCATCTAAGCGTTGGGCTGCATATGAATATTCATCAAATGCTCTTCTAAACCCTTTAACTTGTGCCACATTTACTTGTAAAAACATTTCAATATTGTTTTCAGCCAAATGCTTATCAAGTCTGGTGTAACCTTTTTTACCACCTAAGGCATCTACAAATGATACTTTAGTTTGGATAGTGTTTCTTAACCCACCATTTAATGCCCCATTATAAACGATGTTGATGTCATAACCTTCATCAATAAACTCATCTGCAATTTGTTGCGCTTCTTTGAAGGTGGTCAATGATTTAACTTTATTGTATGGGAAACCTAACATGTATTCTCTTACATCATAAGCCCCTAAGATTTCTATCGTCGTCTTTGGTAATGTTGGAATAACTTGTCTAACAAGTTGTTTTTCCTTAACTAAGTAGTTTTGGTATACTTTTGCGATACCATTATAGTTATTTTGATCGCCTCTTAAAACCGTATGTTCCACCACTAAATCAGTGTCAACCATCCCTTGGCTCCATAAGCTTACTGAATACGTATTAAAGCCTGATCCTAAAGTATATAAATAGTTTTCTCTTAATTGGAAAATCGGATAAATCTTATTGTAAGAATCGATTCTTTCACTAATGTCCGCATAAATATACGTCATTGAAGCCCCTTCTGTTACAACACTCGCTAATCCAACATTTTCTTTAACCATTCCATATAGAGGAATATTAATATATTCTTGTTCTTCTGGCATTTTTACCATTTGGTTGGTAATGTCCGGTCCATAAATTCTCTTACGGTAAGCTTTTTGATCTTCTTTACTGTTATTAAAGTTAATCACAGCCCCACTACCATCAGGAACAACCATATAACCTTCTGTAGGCGTTTTGTCTTCGTGAATACTGATTGCAGTCCCAAGTAATGGGTATAAAGAAATATTGGCTAATTTTAAGTTTTCCGGTTCAACAATAGAGTTTTTAATAATTGAAGTTTTAAATCCTTTATCGGTTAATGCTACTTCAACACCAATCTCAAATTTAACCGCATCGGTTGTTTCAAAATAACCATGTTCCGCATTTTCTTCAATTGCGCGTTCTCTTGAATACTCTAAGCCTTGTTGTTTTAAGACATTATAGTAAACATCGTAAAGTTCGCGTTTTGCTAAGAATGTTAAATTTTCATAGTTTCTAATAAAATATAACTGTAATGCATTATCCCAGTTCATAATCCCTTTAACGAATCTAGTCGATGACGTATTAGGAAGTGTATTATACATTTCTTCAGTCATATATTTAGGGAAATACAAGTAATCAATTTCTTGATTCGCAATGGTATAGTGAACTTGGAACCCAATTTTATCTTTTAAATATTTAATTTCGTAAGTTCTATTTCCTTCTTTTTCAAGAATAGACTCAGGGTGATAAATACTTAAGTTATAGTTATTTAAAGAGATGATTGAACCACTCTTGTTGTAATAACTAAATTCTAAAGTTGATTTTTGTTTATCTCTAGCTTCAGTTGTAATTAAACCTCTACTAATAAATTCTGCAGGGTTCTTACTATCTACTGTGACTAATATTGCCCCAGTCGTTCTAACTGTTACTTGGTAAACGATACTAGATATTTCATCATCAGCTGTAAGAGTTGCCGTTAAGAACACAACTGTATCTTCTGCTGGACTAATCACCTCAAAATTATTTGTGATTATTGATTCATCACCACTACTCCAAGTAATTAAAGAGCCCTTAGTACCTGTAGTTGGTAAAGTGAACTTGTATTGAATGTGATTATAAGCTTTTATGACAGTTTGTTCATTCATATCTGCTAAATCATCATTAACTACTAAATTCTCACGTGGATCTCTTACATTTGGATTACTTCTAATCACTTCACCTGTAATTTTATCTTCTACCCAAAAGTAGCTGGTGGTTTCATCTAAATATAATTTAAGTTGATCATTTTCACCGACTAATTTACTGGTGTTTGTTAATGTTTTTGCAGAAACAAACCCTTCTTTTGAATATTCAATTAAGTTTTCATTTGTTACAGCTTGGGTTTTGGTTAACTTAAATGTAAAGAAATATAAGAACACACCAAGCGTAATGATAAGGACGACTACAAGTCGTTTAATATGTTTCATCAGCGTAACCTCAATTCATTGTAAATTGATGTTATAAATGCAATCAATTTTTGAATAACATCAAAGAATAATAGTCCTAGAAACGCCATAAAAGCCATTGCGACTACAGTTAAAATAAATGTCATAACTGTTTTTAATAGACCATATTCATGAATATTTAAGATTCCTAAGAATAACATCCATCCTGCCATAAAATAAGTAATCCCCATCGTTAATGAATATAGTCCCATTTCTTCTATGGTTAAAAAGTTCGAGATATAAACAGCTGGAAATCCAATTAAAACAATTGGGAATAAAGCATATGATGTTACTAAGAAAATATCTTTTAATTTACCTTTACCAGACATTAGAGTGGTAACACTCCAGTTTCCTAAGACAAATAGTACAAACACAATTAATACAGTAAGTACTTCAGTCATTGTGTTTAAGTTATTAGGGTTTCTATGGTTTATAATAATACTTTCATTTAAATACTGATGTATTCTAAATAAAATGAATAGTATTAAGAAAGTCACACCAACCCAAACTTTACCTTTACGTTCTTTCTTTAATTCGTAAAATCCGTCGAATGGATGAAATATCAAATAGGCCGGGAATTTAAAGATGTCTTGCCAGAAATTTTTTAATTTAAGTTTAAAGTTCATCTTCTTCATGGTCCACTCCTTTTTGACGTTTCTTATATATATTTTTTGCAACCAATAAACCAGAAACTACGATAATACCGCCAAAAATCCATCCGAAATTATCTCTTAAAATTTGGTTACGATAATTTTGGAATGCTTTTGAATAATAGTAACTATTGTGTCCTAATTTAAAGTAATCGACGGCTTCTTTAAAGTTACCTTCTCTTAAGTGGAATCTTCCAATGCCACTGTATGCAATCTCATAGTTTACATTTAGACGAATAACTTCTTCCCAAATATCTTTAGCACCGTTATAATCCCCAATATATTCTAAGGCTACGGCTTCATTTACTAATAAGCCAAAGTTTGAAGGTTTATAAACAACAAAGGTTTTATTGTTTTGGTCTAAAACGATCATTTGATCATTTAAGTAGCCTAAACTAACCCCTGATTTGAACTTATCACTTTGGTCCCCTTCGGAACCTGTAATATATAGTAAGTTTCCTTCGCTATCATAAGTGAACACCCTTGAACGTTTTCTGTCTAAAACGCTATAGATACCACCACTTGTATAATCGATATCGATTAATTCACTAGGTCCATAGGCAACGTGATTGTTCATGTCTTCAATATATTGTGCATCCCCCATTGGTGCAACATAGCCATTACGTTTAATAACGTCTAATCCTTTAGGGTTAATTAATTGAATCATGTTTTTATCATTGTTTTCTGAAGCCATTGAAGTGGCATAGATAAAATTACCATCCCCCATTCTTACAGATGAGAATGAAGTTGGCAAATAGGTTCTCAGTTTCTTCTTTTGAGCTTCACTCATTAATGATCTTCTAAAGATTTCAGCTGGTGTTAACACTAATGGGTTTACCCCAGTGAAACGGTTGAATTCCCCTTCAGGTGATAATTCAACGATACCTTCATAAACGTCTTTTGCGATAATATACATTCTTTGTGTATTATCTACTGTTATTTTAGAAGGTAAGAATAAGATCCCAGGAATTTCCTCTGGAACAAATTCAGTTCTTTGATCTTCAGGTAATTTAGCTTGTTCTTCATCGAAAATTCTTTTTCTTTCGGCTTCAGCTGCAACTTTAACTGCATCTTTAAATACAGGGTCAACTGGATCTTTGAAGATATCAACAACCTGATAGTCTAATGTCATTTTAACAATTCGTCTGTTTTGTGTATCCGCAACATAAATATAATTACCAGCTACTTCAACACCTTCTGGTGAATTGAATGTTATTTCAGTTATGTCTTGAAACACTTCTTTTGAGGCTGCCTCTGGGTGAATAGAAAATGTTTTAAGTGGCCCATCTTTCATTTCGAAATTAGAATCAATTACATATAAACTATTGTTCCCTGAGTCAATCACATAAATAGTATTATCATAAATCGTAAGGTAAGCTGGTTTCGCAAACTTCACCCCTAAAGTATGTTCATTGAAGTACTGTGCAAATGTCATACCTGGAACTGAATAAACAGCTTCTTGATAAAATGAATAGTTGTAGTTGCTGCTACCCATTAGTAGCGGCGTGGCTACCAATAGGAGCATTAATATAATTTTTTTCATGCTATCACCTACTTCATTCCTGAGGTTGAGAACGTTTCTAATACTTTAGATTGGCTCACAATAAAGAATGTTACAGGAACGATCATCATAATAAACGCAACTGCGGCAATCGTCCCAGCACGTTCAATAGAACCTTGGGCGATTTGTGTTAGCGCGTAAGATAATGGTTTTTTCTCTTCTGAAAAGATAAATGTACCACCTGTATTGGTCCATAATCTTTGGAATAATAAAATAATTAATGTTACCCATGCTGGTTTAACAAGCGGCATCACAATCTGGAAATAAATTCTATATTCAGATGCGCCATCAATCTTGGCACTTTCTAATAAGTCATTAGGAATTTGTTCCATAAATTGTTTCATTAAATAAAGCCCTAAACTTGACCCAATAGCTGGTAAAATAATTGCCCAGAATGAGTCAATTAAACCTAATCTAGTAATAATAATGTAGTTAGGAATATTGGTTACATAAGGGGTAAACATTAAGGAATAAACAATAAGGGTAAAGAAAATCTTTTTCCCTGGGAATTTATATTTTGCTAATGGGTAGGCACACATACTTGCAAATAGTACGTGTCCAGCAGTTCCTAATACCGTAATGAAAATGGTATTAAAGAAATATCTAGAAAATGGTACCCATGAGTTTCCGATTAATTCAAACAAGTCTTTGAAGTTACCAAAAGTAACGTTTCTTGGTAGTAGTTTTGGTGGGAATAAGAATAATTCATCTAATGGTTTAAATGCGTTAGATGCGGTCATAATTAAAGGATACGCACTAAAAAATCCAAATGCTGCCAGTAAAATGAATAAACTTAAATCTCCCCAAAGTGAACGGTTTAAACTTCTTTTACGTGTGAATAGTCGTTTAATTGAACTTAGTTTAGACTCTTTAACAACGAGTTTACTATTTAATTGCATCTACTCACCTACTCTTCTTAAAATTTTTCTAACACCTAAGTTTAACCCAAGCATAATTAAAAATAGAATGGTTGCTATCGCACTGGCGTAGCCCAATTCAAATCTAACTGTACCGTAGTCAATTAAGTGTGTAACAATGGTGTGCCCTGCATATTCAATCGAAGGGAACCCAACTAGTTGCATTGATACTTCTGCGATAGATAAAGATGTCGTAATTTGCATAACGGCACCAAATAATAATTGTGGTTTCATGGATGGTAATGTAATATACCATAATTCTTGCCATCTATTTCTAACACCATCAATCGCGGCAGCTTCGTAAAGCGTTTTATCAACACCTTTTAAACCGGCAATAAAGGCTAAGAAGGAGACTCCTAGAGATAGCCATAATTGAACCACGATAATAACCGGTAAGATGGAATCCGGGTTTTGAAGCCATTGCATTGGCTGATCAATGAACCCGTATTTCAGTAAAAATCCGTTTAAGTACCCGTGGGCGTCACCTGAGAAGATAATTAACCACATTAAGTAGGCATTACCACTAATAGACGGTGCGTAGAATACTAAAGTCATAAATGCTCTTAAGTATTTTGGTAATTCATTAATTAACCATGCAAATACGAAAGCTAAGATATAACTAACAGGACCCGTGACTACAGCTAAGATTAAAGTGTTTTTCATCGCAACGATAAACACATCATCTTCTAAGAATAATTTAATATAATTACTAAATCCAACAAAATCAGGGGATTGTAATAAGTTATAGTTTGTAAATGAAATCCCAATACTCATAAACACTGGAATAATCGTAAATAGCATAAACAATATTGCAAATGGTGCCATTAATATATATAAGTGTTTAGATTGTTTGATTTCAAACCAGAGTTGCTGGCGTTTCGTTCTAATTTTAAGTTCCATAAAGCCTCCTA
>CAYJBF010000045.1:0-7882 GCA_964368415.1 uncultured Acholeplasmataceae bacterium
TTGAACAAGGTAGTACCTATAACCCATTAGATAATATTTCGGTTGATGACCCTTCTAAGGTTTCTCATACGACCGTTAACACCTCTACACCAGGTTTATTCAATATTACAGTTGCTTATGAAAATTCATTCGGAAGAATTGATTATCAACATTTCACTTTAGTTGTTTATGGAAGACACTTTAATATTAATGTGGGAGGTGCCCAATGAGAAAACTACTTTATTTTACACTTTTACTCCTAAGTATATTAACGCTTAGTGCCTGTAATAAGGATACTATTACCGGGCCAAAATCTTTCACAGTCAAATTAGATGATATTGTAGAACTTGACCTTAACAAAGAAATTGATAAATTAGACTTTGAAGGTTTAAGTGATTTAATCTCTATAACCGGTGAAACAAGTGTAAAAGTATCTGGATTAAAACCAGGTTCCGGCACACTAAAAGTGATCTTAAAAGATAACCCTAAAGTTTTCCTAGAAATCACTTATACTGTTACAGCTTTAGAAGACATTAATGTGAATGTGATTCATGAATCAGTTTCATTTAAAAAGATTACTGTCGATGTCATATATAATGAAACTGACTCCGTAAAACAAACAGAAATCTTAAATGATGTCGCAAGACAAACTTATTTAAAACACGAAACCTTAATTGGATATGAAAAATATAGTTTAACAATTAAACTGTATGCATCTGAAACCGATTATGAATCAAGTACAGCACTAATTGAAAAGACGTTTGTTATCAACGAATCAAAAGATAACCCTGGTTTAAATATCAAGTAACCTCCGATATCCCCTAAAGAAATAGGACCTAAGTTCTCCACTTAGGTCCTGTTTTATTTATTTCTAGTCTAATTCTCTACGACCAATCTTAATCATCACATACATGACAATAACTGCGAGTAATACGTTAAATATAACCACATTAAAGGCTGGGGCAAATAAACCTATAACCGCACTTACAAGTGCTGGTATTGCCGTTAAAACCATAACAATCTTAACCCCACCTAGATAACTAAAAAATGTAGAATAACGTTTTTTAAACAGTTGAAGGATAATCCCTAATAAAAACACAAATAAGAAGTATCCAATAAAACTAACCCCTGTCGAGGTTAATAATGAGAACAAAATGATATAATCACTAAATCCCGCTTCAATATGAGATCCAAATTCTTTATAAGCGTTTGTTCTATCGGTAGCTAAATTAAGTTCACTAAATCTATAAGTATCCCCAAAAGCACCATAATTCCCTCTCATAAAGGCGCCGTTTCCATCGGTATAAATAATTCTATCCTCTTTGAATAATATTTGTTTAGCGGTTTTTACAAATGTATCACTTTGATAGTTAAAGATATAAGTAACATCATCATGGTAAAAGGTATATTCTTCATTAGTCTGACAAACAAACGCCCCATAACGAACCTCACAATCATTAGGCAGTGCCCATGCTGGTGCGGTATTAAAATCTTCTAAAATAAAATCGATTTGTTGGCCACCCTCATTGATAATCATTAAACTCATTGGGAATATGGCCAAAAAACATACGATAACAAAATAAACTAATACCTTACTGAATTTTTCTTCAGCTATTTGAAAGATATTTTTGAATGTGAATGAGGTCTTTAGATATCTAATTAGAAACACTATAGGCCTCCACTTGCGCATCTGTTAATTCAACAATTAACACCCCATAACCATCTAAATTTAGTGATCCATACAGTATTTCATGGAATTCTATTGAAACACTTCTTGGGTTAGGGTCCATATTTAGTATAACAAGAATATTTTGTTTATAAGATTCATCTTCATAAATTCTAATAAACCCTTGAATAAATGAATCATTATTAACATACGGGGTTAAGCTATTACCAAACATTAATGCTGGATTGTCTTTTCTAAGTTGAATGAACTCTTTATACACATGATATAAAGAATCCGGATTTGCTATTTGTTCAATCACGGTTTCTGTATCATTATTAGATTCATCACTCGGTAACCAGGTTGTGTTAATGTCATCATTACCCCATAAGAATGGTTGACGTCGATATTCATCATACACCACCCCGTACCCCGGAATATTAGTGCCTTCATAACGAGACCCTTTCATTCCCAGTTCTTCACCGTAATAAATAAAGGGATTTCCTGGTAAGGTTAACAAAATTTGTGCGGCAAACTTTTGTTTATCCGGCCTATTAATAAACCCTTGAGTTGAGGCAAGTCTGTTCATATCATGATTGGTTAAGAATGTTGCGTCAATGAAATCGGGTCTTCGATCACCAAATAAAGAATAACCCTTCATCAAATTAGAGACAAATGTTTTGGTAAATGAGCCTCCACCAACTTTTCCAACAAAGTCTTGTTGTAAAACAAAGTTAAAGGCTGAATCTGATCCTAGATAATAATCTCTATATAATTCGTAGTTGGTCACCCATGCTTCTACAACCATGTAGCTATCAGGGTATTCAACTTTCATAAATTGGTCGTTTAATCCGTTTAAATATAAAGCATTTTTTAAAGTAGGGTTTCCAACCCCATTAGGGTTTGGTTTATCAAATAAATATAAAACCGCATCCAATCTAAACCCTTTAATGCCTCTGTCTAAATAAAACCGCATAATATTTTTTATTTCTTCAGTTACTTCTGGGTTTGAATGATCTAAATCCATCATACCCCCAACGAAACTCGAATAAACTGACCCGTTAACCCGGTAATAATAATCATAATAAGGACTTGATGGTCCTTTTTTTGCATCAATATACCATGGGTGTTGATCTGAGGTATGGTTAATCACTAAATCTAATATAATTTCAATGCCGTAATTCCCTGCCGTTTGAATTAGGTTATCTAAATCTTCTAAGGTACCGTAATCTGGATTAACATCATAATAATCAGTCACATCATACCCATGATAAGAAGGGGAAGGATGAATTGGCATTAACCATAGTGAGGTTACCCCTAAATCTACTAAATAATTAATGTTTTCAGTGATCCCGTTTAAATCCCCAACCCCATCGTTATCACTATCCGCAAAACTTCTGACAAATATTTCATAATATATATCTTGTCTTGGCTGACTTGAAGTTATATCATCATAGTTTGGTTTATAATTAGGGTCTTTATATACATCAAAGTGGATAGTAATAAAAACAGATTCGTTATCTTTAATTGAAATAATTAAAGTGCCATTACCTTCTTTTAATCCTGTTACAACAAAATCTTCACCTATTACACTAACATTCAATAAATCCATATGTCCTGTGTAATCCAATTCATTAGCACTTCGATTTAAATCTAAAGTGAATTCTTCGCCTACCATTACACTAACCGTTTCAGGACCAGTTAGTTTGGGATTGTTACACCCAGTTAAAACCATAATACTTAATAGTGTGATAATAAATATAAACCCTTTTTTCATATTAGAACCCCCATTTATCTTTTGTAGGTGAGCTAGAAATATACTCATCTTTACTCTTTGGTTCAGGTTTTGTTAATGAAACAACTTTTGTCTTAAAAATATAATCATGAATTGTTCTACTAGAATTCTTTTCAGATAACGCAAAAAAGGCAACCACTAAGTAAACCCCGAAGGTAAGTATACTAGCAGCAACCTTAAAGGTTTCTCTTAATAAGATTTTCCATAACGGAACCATAGAATTATCTAAATTTACAATTCTTGTTTTTTCAACCCTTTTCCCTAAGGATTGACCAGCACTAAAAAAGTAAGGGACAAAATAAAACCCAACAAACCCTAGTATTGCTAGTATATAAGCAAATACAGCACTAAAGGAAGAAACCCCAATAGCAAGCAATGCCACAACTGCAGCACCACTGGTGTCTATCGCAAATCCTCTTACTCTTCTTTCAAATTTTGGAACCATTTAATCACTCTTTTCTAAACTTTTATATAAAACTATAATATAGTCTTAATTTACCTTCAATAACCTCTGCATCATTAATATCGATATTTTGTCCAGCAAAAGCTTCATTTAATTGTTCTTTAGTGATTCTTACTTTACCATCTTCAATCATCCCAGATGCATAAGTATCTTCTATCATTTGAAGTTCTTCTTCAGTTAATTCGATACCAGCAATACGCATGCCTGTGATTGTTAAAACTAAATCTTCATCTTCAACTGATACCGTTGAAGCAATATTAAATAATATATCAAACTTACTCACAACACCACTTCTAGTAATTTCAAATGGCATATGTAAACTTAAGGTATTATCTTCCATGGTTAGGAATATTTTACCCGAACTGAAGTTATAAATGACTTCATCGGTTTCATTAATCTTTAATTTGAATTCTTGTTCAAATTGAATGGAATCTTTTAACGAATAATCCATAATTTGATTGGCTTCAATTTCATTTAAATCCACATAAGGAGTAGAGGAAGGATTTAATATCTCAGCAATAAACTGATTCATTAAACCATTCATAAAGGACGATTGCCCAGCCGGGTCTGTGATTGGATTAAATACAGGAGGGTTTTCATCGGTTACTAACTTTCTTAGTTTACCCAAAGCAAATCCCATGACAATATTTTCATCTTCTACAGCCAGTTCAAGTAATTGTCTCGTATAAATAATTTCTAGTAAAACGCCATAACCATCTTCTTGTGTTTTCGCAAAATCAATAATGGTTTGTTCGGTTGCAGTAAACGATACAGCTTTAGAATCAAACTTACCAAATGGTAGTGATTCATTGGCCATTTCATTAAGAGACTTACCATTAATCTTATCTAAAATAAAATTGGTTAAATCTAAACCCATCTTAATAGGTAAACCTAATTTACCAATATTTATCTTTCTAACTTTAAAAACATATTCGTCATTTTCATCTAAAATTACGTTTAACGAAATAAAAACACCTGTTTTATATAACTTGAAAGTACCCGAAAGCGCATGAACAGAAACAACCAAATCAATACGGTCTTCTAAAATATTGGTACTAACCCCTTTTATCGCAGCTCTCATACCACTATCGGCGGTTAAATACATATAATCGTATTCTAAATCATCTTTATACGTCTCATTTTGATACTTTGGATTATCCTTAGATAATTCTCGCATGATAAATTGATTGATAAATACTTCAGTCAATGTGACATCAATATTTTCTTTATTGGTGTCAGACATGATTAATTGAAGTTCATCATCAAGTCGTTTTTGAAAATATTCTTCAGATTGCGTGTATTGTTCAACAGGCATTTTAAAATCCTTGTAAAACATAAATACAATAAATAATACCAGCGCTAATATAACACCAATTACAATCCCAACTATTTTAAAAACAAGTTTCATATTATCCTCTCTTTATTTAGTTAAATCTAAATCAGAATTTCCCCCTAAAATATAGTTCTTTAGCGGCCCTTTCTTTAAATACGTATAATAACCAGCAGCACCTATCATGGCCGCATTATCTGTACAGTAACGCATTTTAGGAATTAATATTTCTTTATCGGGTAACTCAGCGATTGCGCGTTCTCTTAATCTAGAGTTCGCAGCAACCCCACCAGCTATAACCACTTGATCAACGTTAAAGTTATCCACTGCCAATTTAAGTTTGTAAATTAAGACATCAATAACAGCTTCTTGGAAACTTGCTGCTAAATCCGCTTTATTAATTTCTTCCCCTTTTCTATTGGCGTGGTACACAATGTTATTTACAGCACTCTTAATGCCTGAAAATGAAAATTTATAATCTTGTTTATCTAAATAAGGTCTAGTTAAATTATACGTGTCTTTTCCATCTTTCGCAAGTTTATCGATTACAGGACCACCTGGATAACCTAAACCAATCATTCTTGCAACCTTGTCATAAGCTTCACCTACGGCATCATCTAAAGTAGAGCCTAATACTTGAAAATCCATATGTTCTTTCATATAAATTAACTCGGTATGACCCCCACTAACCAATAATGCCACTAAAGGAAACTTTAAAGTGTTATCAATATTAGCAGCATAGATATGTCCCGCTAAATGATTGACTCCAATCAACGGCTTGTTGTGTGCATAAGCAAAGGCAGATGCTGCATTAATCCCCACCAAAAGTGCACCGATTAAACCAGGACCTTCAGTCACAGCAACAACATCAATCTCATCGATAGAAACACCTGATTTTTTAAGTGCTTCATCAAAAACGATTGTCATATTTTCAATATGATAACGTGAGGCTACCTCAGGTACAACCCCACCAAATAATTTATGGATATCAATTTGTGATAAAACTACATTGCTTAAGACTTCATTTCCGTCTTTAACAACTGCAACACTGGTTTCATCACAACTTGTTTCAACTGCGAGTACAATCATTTTAAAACCTCCTCAAGTAAAAAAGTCCGTCTGTATCACCATAATAATTGACTTTTTTATGGTCTAACACAAACCCTACTGACTCATACAAATTTATCGCAACCTCATTGGTTGCCTTAACTTCTAACGTCACGGTTTCAATACCTAAATCCTTTAAGTAATCTAAACCAAATTGTAATAATTGCTTGCCAAAACCCTTACTTCTTGCTTCTTTAGTAACCACAAGATCAATAATTTGACCAAATTTATCACTTTCCCAAAGGATAATAAACCCCACTAAGGATTCATTTTCTTCCAAGACAAAAAAGTGATAAATATTATCAATAATGATATAGTCTTTGATAAATTCTTGATTGAATGTTGAGTCTAAAGCATTGCTTGACAAAGTAAAAATGGCTTCTGTATCTTTTAATGTAGCCTTTCTAATCATAAATTTTGTTCTGCCTCTGTTTTTCTTAAATAATTTGGCACAAACTTATGAACCTCAGTTACTTTCGTTGCCATATCCATTATGTTTTGAATATTAACCTCGTATTGAACATCATTGATTAACACTGGTTTAGCGTTAAATTGAACGGCCAATGCTTGAAAATCTTTGGTTGTTCTTAAGGCATCATTAACCAGTGTATGGTCGTGGTCATATATACCAGAAAACACATTATTGTTTCTTGCATCAATCATTGGGGCAACTATATAGTCATACCCTGATGCTAAAAAGTAAAGACTTGATACTTCATAAAGTTCAATATTTTTGGTATAGGCTAACATTTTTGCTACCATTCCGATAATTCTTAAACCCGTATAAGACCCTGGACCACTTCCGATATAGATTCTATCGATATCATTTATCGTCATATCTTTTCTTTTTAAAAGTTGATCAATTCTATCAACCACATGTTTGGCATGGTCTTTCTTTCCAATACGATAAGTGGACTCAACTAATACCCCATTGTCTCCAATTGCCATGTAAAGCATGTTGGTTGAGGAATCCATAAATAGTTGTCTCATATATATTTAACCACCTTTTCATAATCTCTACCTTTAGGGATAAACGTAATTTTTCTTTCTTCTTCTGAAACAATCTCAAACTTCACTAAAAGATACTCTTTTGGAAGTAAAGATTCTACATTAAAAGGCCATTCAATCACGCTAATTCCGTCACTATAAATGTAATCTTCCATGTCAAAGTCAGATCCTTCTCCATCCATTCGGTATAAATCGATATGGTAAAGCTTTGATTCATCTTCCATATAACGTTTTAAGATAACGAATGTAGGGGAATTAATGGTTCTTTTTATTCCAAGAGCTTGACCAATTCCTTTTGTAAAAGTAGTTTTTCCAGCTGATAAGTCTCCATCTAAGAGGATGACCATCCCTTTATTAAGTAGTAGGCCAACTTGGTGGCCTAAATAAGTTGTTTCTAATGCATTATTTGTAAATTTTTCTTTCATAATAAATCACCACGATATATTTTAACACAATTAGTAAATAAGTTTTAATATTTGATTAAAAAAAGGTGTGTATTACACACCCTTTTGAAGTTTTGCTTCGATTTCTTCTTTT
>CAYJBF010000046.1:0-7793 GCA_964368415.1 uncultured Acholeplasmataceae bacterium
GAATTAATGAATATATGGATATATTAAAAGAATTTAGTAAATAAATAAATCGAACATATTTAAAATGGGCATCATTTTTAATGAAAGATTGATACATATAAAAATACAATGAAATCAAAAATTATACTCTAATTAATTAAAAAGCTCCAGCAACATGCGAGAGCTTTATTGTTATTAAAGGTTTATTTTTGGTTATCTGAATGGTCAAACTTTTGTTTTAAGGCTCGTTCTGTGGGTATAATCGGTCCAATTAAAGGAATCATTTGAACTATAATGGTAATAATACTCGTAATAGTGATGGTTTTATTATCTTTGTTAATTAAAAAGAGCATAAATATCAATGAAAACATTAATGTAATGATGCCAGCAATAAGCCAAATTTTTCCGAAGTATTTGTGGGCGAAATCCCACGCCTCTTTACTATTCATTGATCTATTGGTTCTATAACCAAAAAAAGCATTGATTGTTTGAGGCGGATTATAAGTGAAATTTAATCCTGAAACAATCATTATAAGAGGACTAATCAAAACTACACCTAGCATAAATAACCAATACATTTTTTCACTCCTATCAACCGGATACGTTACTTAATTATACTATTAATAATTAAAAAAGTAAAATAAATATTTTATTTAATAAAGAGTGAAAATAATTAGTCGATTATCTTGCAAAATACCATCGTTTCGATTATAATTGTAGTTGTAGTAAACGAAAATATTATAAATAATAATGGAGGGTTTATGAGCTTATATCAAATTAGAGTAGAAGATATTAATAATCAAGTTGTAGAATTATCAAAGTTTAAAGGAAAAGTGTTGCTGATAGTAAATACTGCAACACAGTGTTTTTTTACGCCGCAGTATGAAGGTTTACAAAGTTTATATAATAAATTCCATAAAAAAGGGTTTGAATTATTGGATTTCCCGTGTAATCAATTTGGGAAGGATGCGCCAGGTTCTATTGAAGATATTAATGAATTTTGTGTGGACAAGTATGAAACCACATTTCCAAGGTTTCAAAAGATTAATGTAAATGGGAGAGACGAATCTATTTTATACACATATCTGAAGAGACACCAAAAAGGGTTTATGAGTAGAAAAATCAAATGGAATTTTACGAAGTTTTTAGTTGATCAAGAAGGTAGAGTGATTAAACGTTACTCTCCACGCGTTAAAGCGACTAAAATAGCAAAAGATATTGAGTTATTGTTAGCTCAAAACAAGAAGGAGAATTAAGGATGTTTTTAGCCCTAAAAGAATTAAAATATTCAAAACTGAAGTTTGCTTTAATTATCGTTGTGATTGTCCTTGTCAGTTATTTAGTCTATTTTCTAACTTCATTAGCGTATGGTTTAGCATCTTCATATACGAATGCTATTGAAAAATGGGGTTCAGATGAAATTATTATGACCATCGATGCTAATGATTCTATTATGATGTCATTTATGGATCAAGATGATTATGATTCAGTTACGACCACAGGTTCTAAAACTAAATTAGGGTTATTCCCTGCGGTGATAAATAACCCTACGGCTGATGATATTTTAGGTAGTAGAATTGATGTGTTCTTTTTTGGAATAGATGATGATAGTTTTATTAAACCGAATCAAAGTATAACCTTAACAGGTAATAAAGTTATCGCAGATGATTCCTTACAAAAAGAAGGTTACAAAGTTGGGGATATCTTTGGGATATCCGGAAGTACTCAAACGTATGAGATTATTGGATTTTCTAAGAAAACAACATATCAAACAGCCCCAGTAATCTATATGAGTTTAGAATCTTGGCAGCAATACCGATATAATACACAAACCCCTCCAGATTTATATAGTGGGATTATTGTTAGAGGAGAAAGTACGATTGATTCTAGCAACAAGAGTTTATTAATCTATAAAACAGATGATTATATTTCAACATTACCAGGTTATACGGCCCAAGTATTAACATTCACCACCATGATTGTTTTCTTAATTATTATTGTGGCATTTGTTTTAGGAATATTTATATATGTACTAACCATTCAAAAAACCAGTATGTTTGGGGTTATGAAGGCTCAAGGTATTTCTAATGGCTATATTGGTGGTTCTGTAGTATTACAAACCTTCTTACTGGTTTTAATTGGAATTATTCTTGGGGGTATCTTAACTTTATTAACGGGTATATTCTTAGGGGATGTTATACCGTTTGCAGTTAATGTTTTGTTTTATGTTGTTATAACAGCTGCATTTTTCTTATTCGCATTCTTTGGGGCATTATTTTCTGTGAGTGCGGTACTAAAGATTGACCCATTAAAGGCTATCGGAGGTTAATATGAAACCATTAATAGAAATGATTGGAGTCACAAAAGACTTCTTACAAGGTGATAACATTATTAGAGCTTTAAAGGAAACGAACTTTACGGCTTATGAAGGTGAATTAATTGCCATTATTGGTCCATCCGGATCAGGCAAATCAACTTTTTTAACCATCCTTGGTGGGCTTCAAAAACCTACCACAGGAAGAGTTCTCTTAAATGGTAAACCATTTAGTGAACTGGATGTTAAAGAAAAATCAAAAATAAGATTAGATAATATTGGGTTCATTTTACAAGCTTCTAACCTAATACCATTCTTAACCATTAAAGAACAAATGGTTTTGTACAACAAGATTACTAAAACCAAAGTTAATCAATCTTGGATGAATGAATTATTTTTAAAATTAGATGTGGAAAAACTTAAAAATAAATACCCAAATTCATTATCTGGTGGCGAAAGACAAAGAGCCGCGATTGCGAAAGCACTATACCATCAGCCGTCGGTTATATTTGCTGATGAACCAACCGCAAGTTTAGATACCAAGAAAGCTTATGAAGTGGTAAAACTGTTAGCAAAAGAAACCAAGGAACAAAAGAAAGCCACCATCATGGTCACGCACGATGAAAGAATGTTAGAGTTTTGTGACAGAGTTTATGTTATAACAGACGGAATCTTAACTGAAAGGCCTAAAGTATGAATATAGGGTTTGCTTGTTTATCTATTGGGGTTTATCACAATGATTATAAAACTATTAGAAAAGATAACCTCACAGATCCAAAGCTGATTGAAATTATCAAGTATAATCTAGAATCACTTACCCATATTATTGATTATAATATTAAAAATAATCTCAAATTATTTAGAATATCCAGTGATTTAATTCCGTTTGGTTCTAGTCCACTTAATCAATTAGAGTGGGGTGTTATATTTAAAGATAAATTTAAAGAGCTATCAAGAAAGATTAAAGATAATCAAATTAGAGTCTCCATGCATCCAGGTCAATATACAGTTTTAAATTCACCAGATGAAGGCGTAGTTGATAGATCGATTCAAGACTTAATTTATCACGCTAAAGTATTGGATTGTTTAGAAACAAATAGCACATCAAAAATTATTTTACATATTGGTGGCGTTTATGGTGATAAAAAATCCGCAATAACAAGATTTTTGAACAATTATCAACGGTTACCTCAAAATGTGAAAAACCGTTTAATTATTGAAAACGATGAAAGAAGTTATAATATTGCGGATGTTTTAGAGATTAGTAGATCACTAAATATCCCTGTTGTTTTTGATAACTTACATCATAAGATAAATCCACCAAAAGTAAAAAAAACAGACCAAGAATGGATTAATCTTTGTCAATTAACATTTAAGGAAAACGATGGAACTCAAAAAGTCCACTATTCTGAACAAGACCCATTAAAACAACCTGGAGCCCATTCGAAAACAATTAACCCGAATACATTTTTAGATTATTATCACTTGCTAAATAGAGATGATATCGATATTATGTTAGAGGTAAAAGATAAAAATATTTCTGCGGTAAAGATTAAAGATTGCACCAATAAGAATCTAAAAGCCAAAGACCTAGAAAGTTCTTGGGCTAAATATAAATATAGTATTTTAGAGTATTCACCAAAAACTTATTTTCAAATAAGAGAGCTTTTGAAAGATAAAACCAATCTAAATTCATTGCACTTTTATAATAGGATTGATAATGCGTTAAATGAACCTTTACTATTAAACAATCAAATTAATGCCATTGATCATGTGTGGGGTTACTTTAAGACCGATTTAACAGAAAAAGAGAACTACCTAAAGAAGCTTGATAAACTTAAAAAGGGTTCACTTAGTGTTAAATCAATGAAAAAGTATTTATTTAACTTAGCTGTTAAAAATAACATGACCTATTTATTAGAATCTTATTATTTTGATCTAGAATAAGAAAAACCATCAGGATTACGCTGATGGTTTTCTTTTATTCGAATGATTTTAAGGCTTCAACCATATCAATCTTACGCATCTTTGGAATTGAAATGAAATAGACGATACCTAGAAATAAATAAGATAGGAACACCGTAAATAAGTAACTAAGCCAATTAATGGTATTCACAAACATAATGCCGTCTAAGAATATTCTACTGACAATAAACCAGTGTAAGAGTCTACCTAATCCTAATCCGAGAAATATGGCGACAGTGGAAATAATCATGGTTTCTCTAAAGACATAACCGGATACTTCACGTTCAGAGTACCCTAAGACTTTAAGTGTAGCGATTTCTTTTTCTCTTGTACTAATATTAATTAAAGTAATATTATAATTAATAATGACTGCGAGTAATGAGGCAGATACAACTAAGACGATAATAATACTATTGATACTCTCACTAGTTTTATCAAAGGCAGCTTTAATGTCTTTATCAAATGAAGTTTGTAAGACATTCGGATCTAAATTTAATGCAGTTTTTAGATTATCTAGTTTTATTGGATCTTTAATGCCGGATTTCACATAGATTTTATTATAGATTTCAGGATAGGTTTGATTTATGAGTTCTTTTGAAATATAGATGTAATTACCAAAATAAAAATCAATAATTTCAGTTACTTTAAAGGAGGCTTTGACATCTCTAAAACTAAGTTCAATGATATCATTTGGTTTAATATGATGCTTAATAGCAAACTGTTGAGTTACAAAAACAGAATTGGCTTCCATATTAACATCCACTCTATAAATATTTTTCAAATGAAGGAATTCATGAAAAAAAGAATTGTTTTCTGGCGTTACTACATTAATATAATCTTCGTTATTATATTTGAATGTATAATCCATAATGTTAATCTTATCATAGCTTTCTAATGCAGCTATATTTGTTTGATTTGAATTAATGGATACTTCAATATCATAGAGTTGCATATCTCTATATTGATATTGACCCGTATAATCTACTGAGTTTTTAATCCCAAATCCCGCAACTAATAAAGCAGTTGAACCAGAAACACCAATTAAAGTAAGAATCAAATTTCTTTTATTCCTAAAGATATTTCTAAAAGTAGATTTATACTTAAATTTCAAATGTGACCATATAAAATTAATTCGTTCTAAAAAGATTCGTTTACCCTTTTTAGGTGATTTTAAACGCATCAAATCAGCAGGTTTTTCATTTAAGGTTGCGCCTATGCTGCTTATTGTCACAACTGACACGGACACAATCATTACAAGTGAAATCATTGATATCAGTAACACATTTCCATCAATTGATAATGATGGAAGATTATATGAATTAAGGTAAGCATTATAAACGACCGCTGGGATAAAATAGATTCCTAAACCAATACCTAGTATCACCCCAATAAGTGAGGCTAATATGGCGTAGAAAAGATATTTACTCATAATCTTAGTTTTAGAGTAACCTAAAGATCTTAAGGTGCCAATTTGAATTCTTTGATCAGAAACAATTTTAGTGATTGAAGACATTGAAACTAAGATTGTAATTAAAAAGAAGAAGAGTGGAAAGATTAAAGCGATAATTTCAATTATTTTAACGTCATTTTGAAACTTCACATAACTTTGATTTTGATTTCTTGTGGTGTAATAAAAGTTATCATTATAAGAAAGTTCAAAATTTTCTACGACAATGTCCATATAGGTTTTATAGGTTTTTGAAAACATATTAATGCTTGATGGATAATCAATGGTTACTGCTAAATGTGTATAGATCTTTTCCACTAAAAAGGATTCATCGGTATAAATCATGGCTTCAATAGGTCTTTGACTAATTGGAGATATTGCTTGAACATAAGCAAAATACCAAGGGTGTTGAACAATCCCAACTACCTCAAAGGTTTGGCCCATAGCGGTAGTTTTATAACCCACCTCAATATCGACTAAATAGGCTTGAGACTGTTCAACAACCACTTCAACATGTTCATGATTAGGGTTTGGAAGTCTACCTTCTATAAGCCTTAATTTGTTAATTGTGATGCCGTTTTTAAAGTCTAATAACATAATTCTGGCCATACGGTTTGTTTCATGGATTTGAATAATTTCATCAATCATAAAATAAGGCATTACATCTTTAACTTCAGGTCTTGCTTTAAGGGTTTCTATTACCTGATCGGTTAGTGGTGTTTCTGATTGTATTATAATATCAGAAGCATTATTATCGATATAATATCTTTCCACACTATACCGCATGTTTGGAGCTGTAGTCATTAAGCCAACTAAAAAACCCACCCCAAGCATGACAATTAAAATGATTGCGACAAGTTTTGAGGCTAGCGTCTTGATATCTTTAAAGATATATTTAAGATACTTGTTCACTACCAATCAACCTCCTCCGGGTTTTTTGGATTACTATTTATTGAGATAGATTGTATTTGACCATTTTTCACTGTAATCACACGGTCAGCAATTTCTGTAATAATGGGGTTATGGGTAACCAAAATAACGGTTTTATTATGATTTTTACATGTTTTATGAAGTAATTCTAAAATATGAATCCCGGTTTCTACATCAAGAGCCCCAGTAGGTTCGTCACAAAGTAATATTTTAGGGTTTTTAGCTAAAGCTCTAGCGATAGAAACCCTTTGTTGTTCACCCCCAGATAACTGGGAAGGAAAGTTATCCATGCGGTGTGATAAACCAACTTGTTCTAAAACATTCTTAGGATCAAGGGGTTGTTTGGTAATTTCAGTTGCAATTTCAACATTTTCTAAGGCAGTTAGTTGTGGCATTAAGTTATAAAACTGAAAAACAAAACCAACATCGTGTCTGCGATATTGTGTCAAGTTTTTCAAATTATAAGAACTAATATCTTTTTCATCTATAAGGATCTGCCCACTTGTTACTCTATCCATCCCACCTAAAATGTTTAAGATGGTAGTCTTACCAGCGCCACTAGGTCCAACAATAACACAAAATTCACCTTCATTAATGGTAAAGTTTATGTTATTATTCGCAATGATTTGTTGAGACCCGATTTGATAAGTTTTCATTACATTTATAAATTCAACCATTGCTTTCATAGTTTCACCTCTTGTGCAATTTTAATGACATTATTTAAAGATTCTACAAATGTTTTAGCGTCTTCATAACCGATTTTCTCAAATAACCTTTCAAAGTGTTCATCCGCAGTAGTAAGTTTATTTTCAAGATATGTTTTACCATCTTTAGACAGGGTTACTAATGTTCGTCTTCTATCGCTGCTGTCTAACTTAATTTGAATGTATTTTTTCTTGGACAAACTATTAATAATTGCGGTAATACGTCCTTTTGTAACTTTAAGTTCACTACTTAATATAGATGGATTTGTTGGACCGTTTAAAAATATATGTAACAATAAAGCGTCTTCACCCTGTAAGAAAGGTGCTAAGTTAATCATCAGTTCCATCTTTGAAATTGCTTGCAACATTTCTAAAAATTGATTTTTTAAGTTTCTAATATTTATGGGTTCCATAATTGCCTCCTAAAATGGTATACACTATAATACTATTATAT
>CAYJBF010000047.1:0-7619 GCA_964368415.1 uncultured Acholeplasmataceae bacterium
TTTGTCTGTAATTAAACCTTCTTTAACCATGTCAGTGGCAATCTTAACTGCAGCATGGGCAGTACGTTTACCATTTCTGGTTTGAAGGATAAATAGTTTTGATCGTTCAATTGTAAATTCTAAGTCTTGCATATCACGGTAGTGATGTTCAAGTTTGTCGGTTATTTCGTGGAATTGTTTATAGATAACAGGGTTATCTTTTTCAAGTTCACTAATTGGTTTTGGTGTTCTAATACCGGCAACAACATCTTCGCCTTGAGCGTTAAATAAATATTCACCAAATAATTTGTTTTCGCCTGTAGAAGGGTTTCTAGAGAAAGCAACACCTGTACCACAGTCATCACCCATGTTCCCGAATACCATTGATTGTACGTTAACAGCGGTACCCCATGAATAAGGAATATGATTTAATCTTCTGTAGATATTGGCTCTAGGATTATCCCAAGATCTAAATACTGCCGCAACTGCCCCAAGTAGTTGCTCAACTGGATCTTGAGGGAATTTTTCGCCCTTTAATTCCTCATAACGTTTTAAAAATGCTTTGGCGATATCTTCCATATCTTGTGCAGATAAATCTTTATCGTCATGAATCCCTTTTTCGAGTTTTCTTGCTTCTAAAATGTGTTCAAAATTCTCTTTGTCGACTTCCATAACAACATCGGCGAACATCATAATGAATCTTCTATAAGAATCATACGCAAAGCGTGGATTTTCTGTTAGTTTGGCTAATCCTACAACAGACTCGTCATTTAAACCTAAGTTTAGGATGGTATCCATCATCCCTGGCATTGAAGCTCTTGAACCACTTCTAACTGAAACCAATAGTGGGTTCTTTACATCTCCAAATTGTTTCCCAGCTACTTTTTCAAGCTCTTTAATGCTCTTTAAGATTTCTGCTTCAATTTCAGTAGCAATCTTCTTGCCATCTTCGTAGTATCTGGTACAAGCTTCGGTTGTGACTGTGAAACCGAATGGAACAGGTAAGCCGATTTTAATCATTTCAGCTAAGTTTGCACCTTTACCACCAAGCAGGTCACGCATAGAAGCGTCACCTTCGTTAAATAGATAAACGTATTTTTTACTCATAATATTTTCCTTTCTATTTTTTGAAATTCATTTTACTAAATCCATTATAACATAAAGCGATTTCATTTCAACGCATCCATTAAAATGGTAGCGTATTCATTAAATATAATATAGCCATTAACTTAACCTCTTATTACGGTATATCAGGTTAGGACTTATATTTATAAGACGTTTTAGGTATAATGGTTATGATGATTACTAGAGGTGTGAAATGAAAAAACTGATTATTAATTACATAGGCTACTTTACTGTTCTTATAGGTGTTATTGCCTATTTTGGTGTATCGCTTTATTTTAAAAAAGAGGAACTAGGGAAAATAATTTTCATAGGGTTATTATTGGTATGTTTTAGCATGGGCTACTTAAAATTAAGACCTAAAAAGAGTAGTGCACGGTTTAAGCTTGATAAAGACGTCTATTTAAATATATTGTTTGTGGTCATTGGAGGCTTATTTGTTTATGTTTTAAATGACCTATTATTAATTCATACTGTATTAGGATCTGCTTTAGTTGGGGTAGTTGGTGGACTGGTTTTTAAGAAGTATGAGGCTGCCGTATTTTGTGGGTCATTTATTGGGATGACTTCACCTGAAGTATTTAATTACCCTGAATTTATTTTGGTATCTACTTTTGGCGGGATACTATTTGTTTTAGTGTTAGACATTTTAAAGGGTTATGGTGGTAAATTGGGAACAACTGCATTTATATTTGGTTTTCTATTTTATTTTATATTCTATAATAATCCATCTCCCGCTACTGTTTTTACCAATGAACAAATGATGATTATTATCATTTGTTCAAGTTTAGCTGCTTGGATTACTTATATTTTTAATGTTAAATTCGAAATGGGTCCGGTACTCGCAAGTGGTTTAATTGGACTTGTCATAGGGATAACATTGGTCATAGAAGGCAGTGATTTCTCACTTTGTTTGGCATCTATTTTATTTGGGGCAACATTCGTAGGGATGTGTTCTAAAGATGTTTGTAAGCCTTGGTTTATTTTAACGGCGGGATTATTATTTGGGGTTGTCTATATTGTGATGATTCCGTTTGGTGGTCTTGGTGGTATGTTAGGAACCACAGCCTTAATTAGTGTTGTAAGTTTATATGGTATTAAAGATACATTTAACAAGGTCTTACTTAAGTTCAATAAAGTACCGTCTAAATAGAGGTTAGTATGAAAGCCAAATTAATCATATTTAATATGCGTCTTGAAGTTGAGGGTGATAAGAATAATCACTGGATTAACCGGACTACTGGTATAATCCAGTTTATTAATGAAACATCGCCTTTAATTATTGGGGTCCAGGAAATAACCCCAAAGATGAAAGAAGATTTAATGTCTCGTTTACCTCATTATGGCTATATAGGGTTATCTAGAGCGTTGAATGAAGAAGCTGTTCCGATACTTTATGATCACAGAAAATTAGACCTAGTTTATAACGAAACATTTTGGTTATCAAAAACACCAAGAGTAACTGGTTCTAAAGACTTTGCTTCTTTATGTGTTAGAGTTGCTACTTTAGGTGAGTTTAGGTTTAAAGATAACCATTCTAAACGATTTAGAGTATTTAATGTTCATTTAGATCACGGGCTTGAATCAACACGTTTAAATCAAATAAAAGTTGTTATGGACAAGGCTTATTATTTAACGAAGAAAGATAATATTCCGTTGTTTATTATGGGGGATTTTAACGCAACCCCAAACTCTAAAACAGTTCAGTATATGAATTCAAACGAAACTATTGTAAATGTATATGACTTATTTAACGTTAATCCAGGACTAACTTATCACGGATTTACTGGTAATACTTATGGTGATCCAATTGATTATATTTACGTGAGTTCATTGGTTAGTGTTAAAGGTCTTAATATTCATCATGATAAGTATAGGAATATTTATTTAAGTGATCATTATCCAGTTAGTATTGAGTTAGAGTTCTAATGATGATTAACTTAACAAATTATATAACATTGTGTTATACTATTATGTTACATAAGGAGTGATAATTTGTATCAAGAAATAAACGAATTAATTAAACAATATAACACCATTATTATTCATAGACATAGTAATCCAGATATGGATGCGATAGGGTCTCAAATGGGTTTATATTATTTAATTAAAGAAAACTTTAAAGATAAAAGTGTGTATGTGGTTGGGGATACCAACAAATATGTTGTTGAACCAGTGGACATCATAGAAGATAGTATATATGCTGGGGCACTGGTAATTATATTAGATGTGGCTGTAAGCCATTTAGTTAGTGATGAAAGATATAAGTTAGCAGATAAGGTGTTGGTCATTGACCACCACCAAAATGACTGTGATATTACAAACGAACATGTGTATATGGATATTAGTTATTCAGCTTGTACGGAATATTTAACAGATATTTTTAGATCCTTAAATTACCAGTTCAATGAGAAAGTAGCCAATTACTTTTATGCGGGAATTATTACAGATACGGGACGGTTTCAGTGGATGAAATCCCCTGCTAAACTGTTTAATATTGCTGGATTTCTTACCGAAAACGGTGCTAACCCAACCGAAATCTATAACAATCTCTATGTAGAATCATTAGAATCCCGTCAAATGAAGACGTATTTTCAAAGTAGATATCAATTTGAAGATGGAATTGGCATTATGAGGAACGACAAATCGGTTTATGCGGTTTATGATGTGGATACGTTCACTATCTCTAGAGGTATGGTTAATTTAGCGAGCGGGATTGATGAGATAAAGATTTGGTTAAACTTTACGGAGGATAAGCAAACTCCTAACATTATTGGTGAGTTTAGAAGTCGGGGTATACCAATTGTTGAGACTGCTAAAAAATATGGCGGTGGGGGACACCTTAATGCTTGCGGGGCAACACTAAAAAATTGGGAAGAAGTCGAATTAATTATAAATGATTATAAAATGTTACTAAAGGAGTATAACAATGGAAATTAAACAATTAATATTAGATAAAATTAAAGCCTATGACACAATTATTATTCACGGGCATATGAGACCAGATGGTGACTGTTATGGGTCAACATTTGGATTAAAGGGGATCATTGAAACAACCTTCCCTGAAAAGAAAGTTTATGTGGTCGGACAAACCAGTGGTTATGTTAGTTTTGTGGGAACGCCAGATACTATTGAAGATTCTGTTTATGAAGAGGCGTTAAGTTTTGTTTGTGATACAGCCACTGAAGATAGAATTAGTGATAAGCGTTATAGATTAGCAAAAGAAGTGATTAAGATTGATCACCATATTCCAAATGAAGATTCCTATTACGCAGATCATTATTGGATTGAAGAAGAAAAACCAAGTTGTAGTCAAATGATTGCGTCATTCTTTAAAACATTCCAATCGGAGCTAAAACTAAATCATGCAGGCGCACAAGCGATGTATGTAGGTATATTAACCGATACAGGCAGATTTAGATTTAGAGGCGTCGATAGAGACACCCATGAAATGGCTGGGTTACTCTTAGATTTTGGGGTTGATGTGGAATACGTTGATTATCAGTTATCTACTCAAACGATGGACCAGGTAAAATTAAAGGGGCATGTACTGTCTAACTTTAAAACAACTGAAAACGGGTTTATCTATTTTGTGATGACAAGAGATATTATTACAAAATATAATGTGACAGACGAAGATGCCGCTTCAATGGTATCGAATTTAGGTGGTATTGAAGGTTATCCAGTATGGGCTTTAATTATTGAGTATGAAAGAGATATTAGAATAAGACTAAGAAGTAGAAACCCTGAGATTGAATCTTTAGCGAGAAAGTATGATGGTGGTGGTCACTCTAAAGCGGCTGGGGCATCACTAAAATCGTGGGACGAATTAGACCAGTTTGTTAAAGATGTGGATGAACATATAGTTAACAATAAGGAATAACCTATGATTAATGAATCTTGTTTAAACCTAGAGGTTAAAACACCTTTAAAACCGCTTGAAGATATTGAAAGAAGTCTACAAAAGACCTATAGAAAACCACTTTTATCAAAATTTATTAAGGCAATTAAAACGTATAACTTGATTGAACCAAATGATAAGATTGCTGTAGGGATTAGTGGTGGTAAAGACTCTTTACTACTCGCAAAGCTATTTATGGAACTTCAAAGATATTCTGAAATACCCTTTGAAGTAGAATATATTGCGATGAATCCGGGGTGGCATGAAAAGAACTTAAAACAACTGATTGAAAACTGTGCGTATTTAAATATTCCAGTTAAGATAAAAGAATCAAAAATATTTGAAGTAACTCAAAAGATTGCAGGCGATAACCCATGTTATCTGTGTGCACGAATGAGAAGAGGATTTTTATATCAGTTTGCTAAAGACGAGGGATGTAATAAGTTGGCTTTAGGACACCATTTTGATGATGTGATTGAAACGACAATGCTTAACATCTTATATGGTTCACAGTTTAAAACGATGGTACCAAAGATTGATGCGGAAAACTTTGAAGGTATGGAATTAATTAGACCTTTAGTATTAGTTAAAGAAGAAGATATCATTAAATTTACTAAGTCCTCAGGGATTCAAACCATGAACTGTGGGTGCACTGTCCAAGCTGAAAGATTTGGGAGTAAGAGAGCTTATATTAAAGAACTTATTAAGAAGCTTAAAGAAGATAATCCAAATGTGGATCATTCTATTTTCACCTCTGCAACCAATGTAAACTTAAACCAAGTTTATGGGTTTGAATATAATGATACAAGTAAAGACTTTAATCAAATTTACGAGGAAAGGAAGAATAAAGATGGCAAATAATATTTTATTAGTATCAAATGAACTTGAACTAATTAAACAAACAGGGTTTTGGGAATATATCATTATCCCCTTAGCCATTGTTTCACTAATTAGCTTCTTAATTGGATTGGAACGCCAGAACATTGGGAAAAGTGCTGGTATCTCTCCACACGTATTAATTGGGGTTTCCTCTGCGGTAATCGCAGTCATTCAGCGGTATTTATGGTTGGATGGTGGGGTTGCTCAAGAAAACCAACGTTTAATTGCTCAAATATTACCTGGGATAGGGTTTATTGGCGCTGGTGTTATCATGAAAGGTGATAAAACCATTGTTGGGTTAACTACCGCAGCTACCATATGGACTTGCGCAGTTATTGGACTAGTAGTCGGTAGTGGATTTATTATTATCGGTGGTATCTTCGGGGTAGGGGTTTTACTATTCATTTACATTAGAGATATAAAACGAGGCATTAATCCATTTAAACAACATGTTCATTATGACTTTGGTGAAACAGATTTTGATGAGGACGAAAGAAAACGTCACGCCTAAAACAAATTAAAAAAGACCTCTTGAGCATACTACTCAGAAGGTCTTTTTTTAATTATTGTAGATTTTTTTAAAGTGCTGAAAAGCCCCAATCATGCCAGCATCATTTTTAAACTGGGCAATTTTAATGATGGTTTGATCAAACGCCCACTTTCTTAAATGTTTTTTAATAAAAGGCATTAATTCCTCTAAAAAACTAGGGCGGTTGGTAATACCGCCACCCAATATTACAATTTGTGGATTGTTGATATGGACAATATTGGTAATTCCGATGGCGAGGTTATCATAAAATAAATTAACCAGTTTTGTTGCGAGTTGATGATTCTCCTCATAGAGTTTAAAGACATCAATTCCAGAAGTAATATTTTTATTAATTTGGCATTGGGATATTTTGGTACATCACAGAAAACATTAGACAGTATTTTATGAAGTTAACAGGGAAAATAGACACATCCCTTAATAAGAGGAAAACAGTATGAAGACATTATTTAAAGTAGGATTAATAATACTAATTATAGGGTTAGTGGGGAGTATCGGGTTTGGAATCTGGGCATCCCCTGAATTAAAGGAAGAAGGGGATATTGTGGAACATAGTTTAACTTACGAAAAAGATCAATTTGAAGGCCTTCATCTAGAGTTTATGGATCAAGGCGTTGAAATTAAGAAAAGTACAGATGGAAAGATTCATATTGATTTTAATAGACGTTCATTTGAAGAATTAACGGTTGTTGAAACGGAGTCAACCTTAAAGATTATGGTAACTTCAACCTGGATTCAAAGATTTACTCATGGGTCGTTTTTCTTCTTTAACTGGTTTACTAAAAGAACAGCAACCATTGAATTACCAGAAAATCTCTATACCATATATGTGAAAACCATGAATGGTGGGTTTAATGTGGACGGGGTTGATTCTAAATCCATGAATCTAGTTACCTTAAACGGTAAAATATCAGTTCTTAATGTTCAAACAGAAAATTTAACCTTGAGAACCTCTAACGGGTCAATTAATTTGGTGGATGTGAGTGCGAATAGTATTAACATGGAAAGCTCAAATGGTAAGCTTACATTCAATAATGTAACTTCACCCAATATAACAGCTGAAAGTTCTAATGGTGATATTATTATTGATACGGTAAATGGTGAAGCAATGAGCTATAAAACCTCTAATGGGGACGTTAAAATTAACGATGTTAAATACAGTAATGCAACCTATCATGAAACAAAAATTCC